>CALMEH010000494.1 GCA_937863115.1 uncultured Acidobacteriota bacterium | reverse complement strand
GAGATAAATTGTTTGCCGACTCCGATTGCGATTGAATTAAAGGTGATTGCAACGATTGATTGATTATGAAATACGTTGCATTCTTGCGCGGCATCAATGTCGGCGGGAAAAATAAAGTGAAAATGGAAACCTTGCGCGAAGTTTGCGATGCGCTCGGGTTTGAAAATGTCAAAACTTACATCAACAGCGGCAACGTGATTTTTGAAACGGCGAAAACCAACGATAAAAAACTCGCTGAAAGACTCGAAAAAGCTATCGAAAAAGAGTTTGCGCTCAATATTAAAGTAATGATTCGCGCAATTTCAGAAATCGAAAGCATCGTCAAAAATAATCCGTTCGCCGGACAATTTGAAAACGACAAAGATTTGCACGTTTTCTTTTTGGACGAAGAATTACCGCAAGAAAAACGCGAAATGTTGCTCTCAAACAATAACGCAAATGAAATGTTTGCCGTCCAAAATCGTGAAATATTTTGCCTTTTGCGCGTCAGCGTTTTGGACAGTTTATTAATGGGCAGAGACTATATCGGCAAAAAACTGAAAGTTTCTGCAACAGCGCGGAATTGGCGAACGGTGAATAAAGTTTTAGAATTTTAGAGGATTTATCTGCCGGCGAAACAAACGAAAGATACGAAAAAAGAAATTGTTTTTTCTTTCCTTTCGTGATTTTCGTGTATTTCGCAGGCTAAAATAAAAATTATGCCTATCCAAAGACCTTTTAATTTCAAAAAATGGATTGATGAACATCGTCATTTGTTAAAGCCACCGGTTGGAAATAAATTGGTTTACGAAGACGCGGAATTTATTGTCCAAGTGGTCGGCGGACCAAATTCGCGCAAGGATTTTCATTTTGACGAAGGCGAAGAATTTTTCTATCAACTCGAAGGCGATATTCTCGTAAAAATCCAAGAAGACGGCAAATGCGTTGACGTGCCAATCAAAGAAGGCGAAATTTTCCTGCTTCCGCCACGCGTTCCGCACAATCCTGTGCGCGGCGCAAACACTGTCGGACTCGTCATCGAACGCAAACGTCGCGACGGTGAACTCGACGGTTTATTGTGGTTTTGTGAAAACTGCAACGAAAAACTTTACGAAGAATATTTTGAACTAACTGACATCACCACACAATTTCAAGGCGTTTTTAAGAGATTTTATAGCGACGAAAATCTGCGAACTTGTAAAAATTGCGAAAGCGTAATGTTGCCGCCGGTTGTGAGTTAAATTTATTGACAATAGATGGAGAAAAAATATGAAGAAAACCGAAGACGACTTTGACGAATCAATTTTAGATAACGAAGCCGAATTTAACAATCGTTTTAAGAGAATTGACTGCCCACAACGCCCGAACTTTGCGATTAATAAAGCTCTCAAAGAAGCCAAAAACCGCATCACGATTTATCTCGATGCCGATATTGTCGAACATTTCAAAAAAGAAGCGGAAAAATCAAAAACAGGCTATCAAACGCTCATCAACCAAACTCTGCGCGAAAAAATTGACGGTTCGCGCACGAAAACAGGAGCAGATGAAATTATCGAAAAACTTCTGCAAGACAAAACCGCTTTGAGCAGATTAAAAGCCGAATTGGAAACAGTGTGATTTTTATAAATTTAATTGGAGTTTTTATGAAGTTAATATTCCCAATTTTTTTCGTCTTGCTTTTAATTTTTTGGATAACAACTCAAGAAATGCAAGCACAACCCGGATGCCGCTATTAC
>CALMEH010000493.1 GCA_937863115.1 uncultured Acidobacteriota bacterium | reverse complement strand
GCGTCCCCCTTCATCAAAACCGCCGTTCCCGATTTGATTAAATTCGTGCCTGAGCCGTCACACGATTTAACATTGAGCGGCGTTGCCGAATTCAAATCCGAAATCGTAATCGAATTCGTCGGCGGTGCATAACGCAAAGCGCACGTCGCGCTCGTATGATTTTCCGGCACACTCAAAACCACATTGTAGCCTTCAAATTTGTTCTGCGCGGAAATTGATAAAATGGAGAGTAAGATGAAAATTGTCGAAATCAATAGTTTCTTTAACATAATGAAATTATTATGTCTTAAAAACTATTGATTCGGCAAAATCTAATCAAACAAACTCGGCGAATTACTCGGTTTAAGCAATGCCTCTAAATCGAAATGTTGATACGCAAGGCGCGTAACTAATCTGCCGCGCGGCGTTCGGTTCAAAAAGCCGATTTGGATTAAATACGGTTCGATAATTTCTTCGATCGAATCTTTTTCTTCGTGAATCGAAGCCGAAATCGTTCCCAAACCGACAGGTCCGCCGTCGAATTTTTCGATGATTGTTAAGAGCAATTTTCGGTCAATTTCGTCCAAGCCAAACGTATCAACTTCCATTCGGTTGAGCGCATCTTTGGCGACTTCTTCGGTAATTCGTCCGTCATAATCAACTTCGGCGTAATCGCGCACACGGCGTAATAATCGGTTAGCAATGCGCGGAGTTCCACGCGAACGACGCGCAATTTCGGTTGAACCTTGCCCATCAATTTCGACTTTCAGAATGTCTGCCGAACGCTCGATAATTGTTTTTAAATCTTCAATTTTGTAAAAGTCCAAATGAAAAACAATGCCGAATCGCCCGCGCAGAGGCGCAGTCAGCAACCCCGGACGAGTCGTTGCGCCGACCAAAGTAAATTTCGGCAATTCAAGTTTTATCGAACGCGCCGCCGTGCCTTGTCCAATCATCAAATCGAGATTGTAATCTTCCATCGCCGGATACAAAACTTCTTCGATTGCCGGATTTAGCCGATGAATCTCATCAATAAAAAGCACATCGCCTTCTTGCAAATTCGTCAAAATCGCCGCCAAATCGCCCGCTTTTTCGATAATCGGTCCGGCAGTTGATTTCAATTCCGCACCCATTTCGTTGGCGACGATGTGGGACAAAGTAGTTTTTCCAGTTCCCGGCGGACCAAACAATAAAACGTGGTCGAGTGCCTCACGCCGCGACAACGCTGCTTTCATAAAAATCCGCAAATTGTCTTTAACTTTGTGTTGTCCGATATATTCCTGCAAACGAGTCGGACGCAAAGAAAGCTCAAACTGCTTTTCCTCATCAACCGCATTTCCATCGCGGTTATCAAAATTTTCTAAGTTTTCGGTCATTTAATGTTTAAATCGGTAACTACCGATATTTCTTTGTCAATTCACTTATGCGGACGTTCTTCTTTTTCGTCATCTTCAAAAATGCTTGTCCGCGAGCCGTAGAATCTTTCACGTTTTTCGTCATACCGACATTCGTATTTTTCCAACGCACCGCCGCGTCCGCGATAGTCGATTTCGTATTTCCAAACGCCGCTTTTGTCTGCTTTTTGTCCGAAAAGATAATCAATCCAATATTCTTTTGATGTTCCTTCGTCGGTTTTCAGTTCGATCTCGTATTGAATTACTTTGTCTTGTTTCGCGCTGTAACCGATCAAAGTCGTTTCCAAACCCATACACGCAACTGCGTCGAAAAGCGCAAATTCAAAGGCTTTGCCGTCGGCGTTGTAATCTTTCAAATTCATCAAAATCGGCGCACCTTCTTTGTTTGCATCAAGTTTCGGAACGTCGTAATAACCTGTTCTTTGAATAAGATAGGGCAAATCCAAAGTGTTAAAATCGCTTTCAAATCCGTCGCTCTCAATTTCGAGCGTGTTCAAAATTTTCCGCGTTTTTGTGTCAATCAGCGAAACTTTTGTAACGCCCGAATAATAATGTCCGCGTGTGTTGTCGGGACAAGTATAAATCTCGTCGTCGTCTGCGCTTCGCGGATGCTTTGTCGGACTTTCCATCCATAAAATCATTTCACGATTCGCCGTAACTTTCGCTTTTTCGAGAATAACCGCCGATTTCGGAAAATCTTGAGCAAACAAATTGCTCACCGAAATTAAAAACAGAATTGCCGATAAAATAAGATTTTTCATAAAATTGCTCCTCAAAAAATCCGCAATCTGCAATCCTAAATCCTAAATCGAATCATCCTTTCGCAAGAAGTTGCAAACTGCGTCTGAGCAATTTCTGAACGCTCATTTCCGTTCCTTCTTGCATTGCTTGTTTCAAGGCTTTTTCCGCCGCGTTTCGTTGATAACCGAGATTTGTCAGCGCGGAAATCGCATCGTCAAAAATCGTATCGCCCGAAGATTGCGGAATTCCTTCCGCCTTCATTTCTTCGGCAACCAAACCGGAAAGTTTGGCGATTTTATCTCGCAATTCGATAACCAATCTTTCGGCGGTTTTTTTGCCAACACCCGGAATCGAGTTCAAACGCGCCAAATTATTTTGCCGAATTGCTGAAATTATTTCGTCCGCAGACATTCCTGAAAGTGCTGTAATTGCAGACTTCGGACCGATTCCCGAAACCGAGATCAGATGCAAAAATAATTCTTTTTCGCGCAATGTCTTAAATCCGAAAAGCGCAAAAGTATCTTCGCGGACAACCGTATGAATGCGAATCTGCACATCTGCGCCGACTTCGCCGAGTTCGTAAAACGTCGAAAGCGGAATCGTAACTTCATAACCGACACCGCCGACATCAACAATCAACAAATTCGCGTCTTTTTCTAAAATTTTTCCTGATAGATATGCAATCATTGTTTCACACTTGAAACATAAATTGTAATAAATATTTATCGTAAGGGCAACGATAAAAAAGGCTTTCGGCATCTTTGATTACGCGAACTTTTTCACAAATTGAAATTTTGGGGTTATAATTACAAAAGTCAAAACGGCGAGCGGTAGCAATCTGCTCAAAGTTAAATCTAAAACAGGTCGCTACCGCTCGCTGTTCTGACAAATCTATGAAAGTCGAAAAAATATCGGAACTCACTACGAATCGTTTGAGCGTTTATTTGCGTTGTTTGCGCGAATTGTCTGCGGACGGCGTGAAAACCGTTTCAAGCGATGGTTTGGCGAAAAAATTTCATTTGAATTCGGCACAGATTCGGAAAGATTTGGCATATTTCGGCGAATTCGGTGTGCGCGGTGTCGGCTATACGGTCGTGAGCTTGCGCGATCATCTGACGAAGATTTTGGGTTTGGACAGAGAACATCGTGTGGCGATTATTGGCGCGGGACGTTTGGGAACGGCTTTGACCGATTATTACGGTTTTAAGCAGTCGAATTTTACGGTTGTTGC
>CALMEH010000492.1 GCA_937863115.1 uncultured Acidobacteriota bacterium | reverse complement strand
GCAACCTCGAAAGTATTTTTGCCATAAAAACCTTGATTTTCATTTTCTTCCGACAAATTGCGGTTTGTTGCCGTATTCGTCTGCGCCATGATATTTTCCTCGTTTAATTCGTAATCGTAAATCTTGAATTCGATGTCGGGAAATGATTTGTTATCAACCGCAGAGTTGACGAAATCGCGGGCGCGAAACGGACAATAGATAAATCCGAGCAGGTTTTGTTGGCGTTCTTCGATACTCGTGGGAATTTTTCCACCTTTATAAATCGGCAGATAAATCAAAAATCCGGCGTGTTTCGTGTCATCGTTATCCTGTATCAAAACGACTTTGCCGCTTGCCGCTTCGGTTGAAAAATCTCGCGCTTTTTCGAGAGCTTGCCGTCGCACAGGTTCGCTGAACATATCATAACCGATGGCGCGACGGTTCATTTCGTTGAGCGGTTCGAGATAAATTATCGGATAATTGATCTGTTTGTCGTCCGTCGGAAAGACTTGAAAATCCGTAAAACCTTCCTTTTTCATTTCGGCGATCAAATTTTCGCGTTCTTCCGGCGCAACCGCTTTGTTAAAACCGATGCCGACCAAACCGACATAATTTTTTTCCAATTCGAGCGAATCAATGTAGGTCTTAAATTTTTTGCGGTCTAATTTATCAGTCGTTTCGATAAAAGCGCGTCCCGATTTGAGCAAGGCGATGTATGAATTTAGTTTGTTTTCGAGATTGGATTGAATCTGCTGCGTCGTGCCGTTAAATCTGATTAAATCTTTGCTTGCTGAACTTCGATGAAAAAGATATGTAAAACCGAGTGATAAAATTATTGAAATGGACAAAACTAAATAAGGCAGTTTGACCAAACTTTCGTCATACTCGCCGCCAAAGGTTAATCTTTTAATCAAATTTGCCACAATAACAATCAAAACAATAGTAAAATATTGAGTGGAAAATATTTAGTTGCAAAATTCATACCATTAAAACATTCTTCAAAACGCTCAGTTTTTTTTGAAACAGATTAAAAGTCGTATATTTAAAACTGTTCGATTTTGTTACAGCATTTCCGTTTCGCAGCAAGTAAAAAATTTCCCTTCTTTTATAAACATCAATAAATTCAACGGTTTTATAAGTTTGGCATTCAATTTGCAAATCTGTTTGCCGAAGTTTTAAACAATACAAATTTATAAGGAGTTTATTAAAAATAATATGTCAGAAGAAAACAGCACGGGCAACAATCTAATTTGGGCTATCACCACTTTACTTATCGTCACTATCATCGCGGGAGCTTTTTATTTCCTTGTTCTCGAAGGTCGTAACGCAAAGAAAGATATTGACGTTGAAATCAAAGTTCCGACAACAACCCGATAATTCAAATAAAAAGTAAAAAATGAAGTCCGATTCCGAGTTTTTACTTTTTACTTTTTATTTTATATTATGCCGTTTAATCATTCCGTAAAGACGCGGACGATAAAGCCCCAGCAGATTTGCCGCCGCCTGTTTATTGCCGTTCGTGCGTTTTAACGCCGCCAAAACAACACTATTTTCAATCGAATCGAACACATCTTTGACGGTTTCTCCGTCTTTCGGTTCAGGCAACTTATCAACAATCAACTTGCCGACTTTTTCAAATAACTCATCACCCGAAAGATTTATATCAACATTAAAATTTTCGCCTGATTTTTCATTCGATCCAAAAACCCCCGATGAAAGATTCGGAATATCCGAAAACGAAATTTTATTTTCCATATTTTTCGGAATATTCAACGACTCTATCTTGCCGCTTTTGCTCATCAAAACGGCGCGTTCAATACCGTGCTGAAGTTCGCGCACATTGCCGCGCCAACTGTAATTGAGCATTTGTTCGTAAGCGGCGCCGGAAAATTCCGCGTCTTTGCGGTGATATTTTTCCGCATACAACTGCAAAAAATGTTCTGCCAACATCGGCACATCTTCCATCCGCTCACGGAGCGGCGGAATTTTTATTTCAATCGTGTTGATGCGGTAATACAAATCTTCGCGCAAATTTCCGTCTTGAATCGCTTCAAACGGACTTCGGTTTGTTGATGAAATTAGGCGGAAATCCGCTTCTTGCGGCTTATCGCTACCGACACGGTAATAAACTCTTTCCTGCAAAACGCGGAGCAGTTTGGGTTGTAATTCGGCAGGCATTTCGCCGATTTCGTCAAGCAAAAGACTACCGTTGTTGGCTTGACCGATAAAACCTGCTTTATCGCCAGTTGCCCCCGTGAACGCGCCTTTCGTGTGTCCGAAGAGTTGTGATTCGATCAGTTCTTTCGGAAGTGCGGAACAATTTACTTTTACGAACGGTTTCGAGGCGCGATGGCTTTTATAATGAATAGCGTTGGCGATAACTTCCTTGCCAGTGCCGCTTTCGCCCAAAATCAAAATATTCGCGTCCGATTTGGCGACGTTTTCGATAATTTCATAAACATCCTGCATTGCACGACTCGCGCCGATAATGCCTTCGTAGGAAGTTTTATTCGAAAGTTTGCCGCGCAATTCCTTGATTTCGCTCTTTTGCTGTTTCCGCTCGACAGCTTTTTCAATCAAGACTTGGAGTTCTTCAAAAACGACAGGTTTTTTCAGAAACCAAAATGCTCCGGCTTTCGTCGCTTCGATGGCTTTTTCCGTCGAACTGAAACCGGTAATCATTATAATTTCCGTATCAGGTTGAATTTCCTTACAACGTCTGACAATTTCTACACCGTTAAAATCGGGCAAATTATAGTCGGTCAAAATTACGTCAAATTCGTTTTCCTTAACAAAATTGATTGCTTTTTGACCGTTTTCAGCCGTCGTAACATCAAAATCTTCCGCGCTTAATTGAAATTGCATCAATTCGAGCATCGAAACATCATCATCAATTACCAATGCTTTTTTCTTCATTAGATTAATTTCGGATATAAATTAAATTGTTTTTAAGTTTAACAAAATACCGGCTGTAAATCACCGATATTATTCTGTTGGATTTTATTGCAGGAAAAGCAAGTCCCCTTTACCCACCTTTCCTGCTGACTCCGCAATCTTTTTTCAAGGTTGCGAATACTGTTCGATTCCCCCGCTAATTAACAGATTAGGTATCCGTTTAATTTTATTGCGGAATTTTGTTATTGAATGGTGCAATCATTATGCCACAAATTTTAAACACAAGTATTCAAAGAGTTTAGTCGTTTTTGGTTAATATTGAAATAAACCTGGTGTATGACTTCAATACACCGTTTGAACCCCTTTGAAGTAATAACTAAACAATGTCGAAATTTTAAATCTGCTTGATCTTCTTGTATCTGTTTAGATTATTAAATTGTTATACAAAACAATTTACAAATGTATTGATTTCATACTTTTTATTATTCATTTTCTTTAATTCGCCAATTGAATGCGTGTAAAACATCAATAAATACAGCATTTAACAGCTTTGGCACACAAATTGAATGCAATTGCCGTAGAAAGCCGAAAGGCAAAATTTAATAAAGGAGTGTTGAAGAAAAATGTTAGAAACAATTATCGTTATTTTATTAGTTTTATGGTTATTAGGACTTTTTGCGGCTCCGGCTTCAGTCGGTAGTTTGGTTCACCTTTTATTGGTGTTGGCATTGGTTGTTTTCGTCATTAGGCTTGTAACTGGCAGAAAAGTAGTGTAATTTTCGAATTTTTTTCAATTATGAACGGCGATATTTAAAACCGGCTATTTCCGTTTATTAACGAAAACCTACACGAAATAAGTGTTTCAAAACAACGCACTTATTTTGTGTAGGGTTTTGCGCTTTAATTATAAAATCAAATGAATATATTAGATTCAATTAGTGCAGTTGTAAAATATCGGTCAACTAATTTATGCAAAACACCTTGAAAACTTATGTTTCCGAAAAATTCTACAGAGATATTTTAGAAGACATTTCCGTCTTCTCAGGAACTTTGACTACAAACGGAATTGTTTTATCTCTGGATGGAAAAATATTTGAGCGAACGGAAACAAATCCGATTTTACTCATCGGACAAAAATTTTCGGAAACGGTTTATTGGCAAGCCTCAGAAGACGTTCCGGTAATATTGGAAAATGCCGTTGAGCTTGCCGCATCGGGCAAGAGAACCAAGGTTTTACTTACCTTTCGGGTTTCCGCCGAAGAAAATCTGCGAGTTGAATTATGTCTTTATCCTTATGAGGAAAACGCAATTTTGCAAATTTTCTTTACCGCGCTGGATGTAACATTGCGCGAAAACGAAATCGAAATTTACAAACAACGCAGCGAACATTTGGCATATGCGGCGGAAAATGCAGAAATCGGGCTTTGGTTTTGGGATTTAAAGGAAAATAAAATGTTTTCAACGCCCAAATGTCACGAAATTTTTGAAATTTCCGCTAATGACCCGATAACGCTTCATTCCATTGATCATCTGCTTCATCCCGAAGACCGCGAAATCGTGTTGCAAACACTTGAAGATTCACAAAAAAACGGTGGCGATTACGAATCGGAATTTCGCGTAATTCATTCGGACGGCACAATAAATTGGATTGCTACCCGCGGCAGAACTTATCTCGACATTGGCGGGGAAACCCTCTCAATGATGGGAATTGTGCGCCTTATTACCGATAAAAAACTCGTTACCGAAGAACTTGAACAAATCTACGAACGCGAACGAAAAGCCCGTGATGAAGCCGAAGAAGCCAATCGTATGAAGGATTATTTTCTAACCATCGTTTCGCACGAATTACGGTCGCCGTTAAATGCAATATTGGGTTGGACAAAGATTCTTCTTTCACAAAAAATTGATGAAAAAACAACTCTGAATGCACTCAAAACCATCGAACGAAGCGCAAACGCCCAAGCAAAATTAATCGAAGATTTGGTAGATTCGGGGCGCATTGCATCGGGCAAACTGCGGCTCGAATTTCGTCCGGCGAATATTTACGAAATACTCAAAACCGTGTGTAATTCGCACCAACCGCAAGCGGAAGCGAAAAATATCAAACTCGGACTTCAAGCCGAACGCCAAGACATTGCCATTTTTGCCGATACTTTCCGACTTCAACAGGTTTTTAATAATCTCGTTTCGAATTCGATGAAATTCACGCCCGAAGGCGGCGAAATACAAATGCGGCTTTCAACTGTAACCGACAAAGTTATTATTTCTGTGGAGGACAACGGGCGCGGCATAAATCCCGAATTTTTGCCAAATATTTTCCGCCAATTTACACAAGGCGACGAAAAAATATCAGGCGATCGAAGTGGGTTGGGATTAGGATTATCAATATCAAAAATTTTAATCGAAAAACACGGCGGCAAAGTCTGTGCCGAAAGCGAAGGCATCAGTAAAGGCGCAATTTTTACGGTTGTTTTGCCGATTCACTACACCGAACCTGAAATTTCCAACGAAATAAAAAATTCTACGGCAAATGGTAAACTGCTCGAAAATTTAAAGATTCTCGTTGTCGAAGACGATCCCGATTCACGGCAAGTTTTACAACTCGTTTTAGAACAAAGCGGCGCAACGGTGGAAACGGCGGAATCTGCAAAAACCGCTTATGATTTGCTGGAAAAATCTCAAAATGATTTACCGGACGTAATTATTTCGGACTTGGCAATGCCGGTCGAAGACGGCTATTCGCTCATCAGCCGCATTCGCCTTTTGCCGGCAGAAGACGGTGGAAAAATTCCCGCAATCGCTTTGAGCGCATTCACCGCCAAAGATAAAAAACAAAAAGCCATCGAAGCCGGTTTCCAAAAATATCACGCCAAACCATTTGAGCCTGATATTTTGATTGAAGTTATTTTAGAAACGGTGAAGTAGAAATTAAAACGATTTTCCGGCAAAGGCGCAAAGTTCGCAATGTTATTAATCTGCTTTGCGAACTTTGCGCCTTTGCAAGAAATTTTACTTTTAATTCTTTAAATTTTTGGCTTTGTTGACCAAACCTAAAAATTCATTTCGGTAGTTTCTCAAATCGCCACCGAGCGCATCACTCGCCAGATTTTTTACGCTGCTAAAACTCGCGTTGCCTTTGTAACGCGAATCGCGCAAAAGCAATCCAAATTGAGCAACTGCCGAAGCAAAACGAACATTTTCCGAAGCATTTTCAATAGAATAATTTCTGTCTAAAACGCCGATTGACATTAATTTGCTTTGGTCGTCTTGCGGTTCTTTGTAACGCAATTTAATCGTCATCAATTCCGAACTGAAATTCGTTTCCGATTTTTCAACACGCGAATATTTCAATTCGTCAACGCCTGGATTTTCGACTTTCTGCCCAGCCGGAATAATTTCATAGATCGCCGTAACCGTATGCCCTGCACCGATTTCGCCCGCGTCTTTCGTGTCGTCGTTAAAATCTCTGTCCGCAAGCAGGCGATTTTCATAACCGATCAAACGATAACCCGAAACCTTTGCCGGATTGAATTCGACTTGGATTTTCACGTCTTTCGCAATCGTGTAAAGCGTTCCTGCAACTTGGCTTCCGAGAGCTTTTCGCGCTTCTTCGTTTGAATCAATATACGCATAATTTCCGTTGCCTTTGTTAGCAAGTTTTTCCATCATCGAATCATTCGTGTTGCCACTGCCGAAACCTAAAACCGAAAGAAAAACTCCGCTTTGACGTTTGTTTTCGATCAAACTGACAAGCTCCGAATCCGAAGAAAGTCCGACATTAAAATCGCCGTCTGTTGCCAAAATTACGCGATTATTGCCGTCACGAATAAAATTTTCCTGCGCGACTTTGTATGCAAGCTGAATTCCTGCACCGCCATTTGTCGAACCACCCGATTGCAAATTGTTGATTGCATTGAGAATTTCGCCTTTGTTCGCGGCGGAAGTCGAAGGCAAAACCAAACCGCTGTTTCCGGCATAAGTTACGATTGAAACGCGGTCTTTCGCCGTTAATTGATTTACCAAAATCTTTAAAGCATCTTGCAAAAGCGGAAGTTTGCGCGGTTCGTTCATCGAGCCGGAAACGTCCAATAAAAACACAAGATTCGACGCTGGAACATTATCGAGCGACACTTTTTTGCCTTGCAAACCGATATGCTCGATTTTATGCTTCGGATTCCACGCGCAAGAAGCGACTTCGGGATAAACCGCAAACGGCACATCGCCGACAGGTTGCGGATAATCATACTCGAAATAATTGATCATTTCCTCGATGCGAACCGCGTCTTTCGGAGGAAGCTGTCCGTCATTTAAATATCTGCGAATATTGCTGTAAGCTGCCGTGTCAACATCAATCGAAAACGTCGAAAGCGGCGCACGAACAACTTCCAAAAACGGATTTTCGTTAATCTCCGCATATTTTTCGCCGTCCGATTTTCTATCCGCCGCTTCGTCCTCCGCAATGCCCAAAGGCATATTTTTTGTTGTTGTATTTGTCGCCATAGAATTATTTGACGACATCTTCGGCGAAGTCGAATACGTTTCGTTTTTCGCCAACTCGGTTTGACTAACCGACCTGTTTGCACTATTTTGAATCGCGTTTTCAGAACTCGCGCAACCCGAAAAAATCACCGAAACCAACAAAACCAAAGCCGCTGAAAACTTATATTTTGAAACCGATGTCTTTCTCATAAAAATTGTCCTCTTAAAGTAAAAATTGCAAGTTTTGGAACTTGCCGAAACCTCCTGTTATGCGACAAGAACGCTTCGGCAAATCAAAACTTGCAATTTTTTTGAAAAAATTCTTTTTTATTGAATTATTTTACATCTTAACGGTCATTATTTTTCTTCTCAAATTTAGGCTAATCAACCCAAAGAATCGAAACTGATTTACTTGCATCAAATTCGACTTGATTTGTATCGAATTTATTTTTGAGTGTAATCAATTCAGGCATCACATAAAAATTACTTTTACGGTCATAAGTTTTCAACATTCCGCGCAAATCTGCTGAAAGTCCTAGTTTAGATTTTCCTTCAATATTAATTCCTCTTACCTGAGAATCTTGAGTTCCCATGTATTTTGGTTTTTCCCCATCGTCAAGAAAAAAATGAAGTTTTATAGACGTATGCGAATGAAAACTTCCTCCATTTATAAAAGCATTAAATTCTCTACTATTTCTTTGCAAAGTTGCTTGTGTAATAGAAAAAGACGAATCTTTATTAGTCTTTTCCCAAAAATCACATTTTCTTCGCGTGTCGTTTTCTATAACAGGCTTTTTAATTTCTTCAACTTTACCAACTTTCGTCGCATAAATAAAACCAAAGGAAACCACAAACGATACAACAATAAAACTAAAAATCGCCAAACCGAGCAAATGTTTTTTCATAGCAAAATTCTCCTTTTCTGAACTTAGAACGATTATAATTTGTTTGCTTGCACGATGGCAAGAAAAAAATTGGAGCACGGGCATCTCTGCCCGCCCGCGCGTTCGAGGCTTTGCGAGAACAGGCGCGAAAAGCCGCACGTTAAATACACTTGATTTTCTCCGCAGCGTTTGCCGTTCTTGCTTCGCTCGAACGGGCGGGCAGAGATGCCCGCGCTCCAATTTTCAAAACCGCGCTTCAAAAACTTCGCCGATTTTCTTTCCAAACTGCATCGTTAAAGTCGGGTAAGTTGCGTGTTCGGTTTCAAAATCTTCAAAACCGAGAATCATTTCGGCTTCGGCAATCGCGGTTATCGCGCCTTCGATTTCCATAAATTCGCCGAACGGCAATTCGTCTAAAACGATTTCGACATCACGGAAATTCCAAGTTTTGCGGCGTTTCTCATAAACCAAACTTTTCACAAAACCGAGATTTGCGATTATTTTTTTGAGTTCTTCCGCGTCCGAAATTTCGGTTTCGTGTTCGATTTGCTGTTTGATGCTAAATTCGTTTTGGATTCGTTTTTTATAAGTCAAAATTGTTCTGTCTTGAGTTTTACGAACGCGCAAAACCGCATTCGTTTGGGTCAAAATTCCGCCGCGATATAAGATATTTTCTTCCCGTTCTTCCCTGACAAATTCTGCGCCAAATTCTTTCAAAGCATTCAAAGCAAAGTTTTTTTGCTCCGCGCTCAGACGATATTTTTTCTCGATTTCAATCATCTTTCAATCACAAATCCGAAATCCCAAATCCCAAATCCCAAATCGAGCTAGCTTTGCCGAATCCATTTCCAAACTTCGGGAATTGTGGCGCGTTTGCCATACATCAACATTCCGACGCGATAAACACGCGATGCAAGCCAAACAAGCGCGGCAATCGTCAAACTGTTGAGCGCAATCGAAAGCAAAATCTGCCAAAATGGAGGCATTTCCGTCATAATTCTGACGGGCATCGTCATCGGCGCAACAAACGGCAAAATCG
>CALMEH010000491.1 GCA_937863115.1 uncultured Acidobacteriota bacterium | reverse complement strand
GTCGAAAAATTTGAACTTTGAAGGTTTTATCATCGAACCGAACGGACAATATATCAACGAAACCGTGTTTGTCAATAAAATTCAAAGCGCGATTCTTTTGTTGAAAGAAAAATCGCCCGACGAATATGCAATAATGCAACAATACATCGGCAAAATCCGTTCGACACGGGCAAGCGGTGCGAATTACAACGAAGAAATTATGACCATCGAGATTGCCAAACGCACGTTTGATGCGTCTTTGGAATGGCTGGCAAGCGTCTTGATTCACGAAACGCACCACATCAGAAAATACAAATACACCGGCAAAAAATACGGCGACGCGCATTTGATGAAAGACAAAAAAGCCGCATTTAAAGTAATGGTTGACGAAGAAATGGAATGCAACAAAATTCAACTCGTCGTGCTGATTAATATCGGCGGCGCACAATATGAAATTGACCACTTAAAAGCCCAAAAAGGCGACCATTTCGACATAGATAAAGACGGCGATTACGATTCCGATGATTACGGAATGCGTGATTGGGAGTAATTTAAGGGATAAGGTCAAAGGAATGAGGGATGAATTTTAAGATTTGTTCCTCATCTTTTTTTATGCGAAAAAATCTTCTGCCGAGATGATTTTTAGTTTCGGCATTTCGCGTTTGATAATCTGAAAATCGTCAACGTCGTCAGTAACGATAAACGAATCTTTTTGCTTTACGGAAAGCCTTGCAATTAAAGCATCGGTGCGAAGCGTAACGAGTTTTGATTGCGGCGCGGTTTTGTTTAGGTAAAGGCGACGAATTGTTTTGGCAGTTTCCCAGATGTCATTTTCGGTCGGTGTTAAAATTCGATTCGATTTTTTCAATTTCTCACGCCAGGTCGAATACAATTTCAGTTCGTCTTGACTGATTGAAGTTGCAATAAGTTCAAAAAAACAAGCGAAACAAAATAGTTAATCTTGAAATATTTTTCTATCTCGTTACGAAATTTGATAATCGTATTAGTGTCGAAAATCGGGTGGATTACCATATTTTTTTATTCTTTCATCTAAGGCTTTCATCGCCGCCCGCGTTGATTCCAACAATGCTTGTTCCTGCGCGGTTAATGTTTTCGGCGTAGGAAACATTTTCAATAATTCTTTGCCCGTGGGGATTTTTTCTTCAGGCTTGTTTCCGTTTTTCTTTGACATAATTTTTACTCCAATCTGAATTTAGCACAAATGCTTTTTTATTTCGAGAATTTTATTCATCCTTCATCCTTCATCCTTCATCCCTCAAATCTGGGGCATCGTAGTGGATTTGAACCGCTGTCTTCGACATGGCAAGCCGAAATCTTAAACCGCTGGACTAACGATGCTTATTATTTTGTAAAGACTTGGTGGTTAAAATTACTTTACTGGAACGTAAATTGAGTTTAATATATTCTTGCTAAAAGAACTGAAATTTAATTTATCGGTAGAGGTATGTTTTAATGTTTCTGAAAAGAAAAGACGCATTACTTTTTGTAATAATTTTATTTGCATTTGTTCGCGCGGATTTTGCCCAACTGCAATCATTCACTCAATTAGTCAAAAGAATCAAACCTGCGGTTGTAGCAATAATAACCTATGATAAAGATGGTGAAAAACTTTCACAGGGCAGTGGTTTTTTTATTGCCTCAAACCGAGTAATTACAAATCTGCATGTCGTCGAAGATGCTTACAAAGCTGAAATTAAAACCCACGATGGAAAAACTTATCAAGTTAATGGTGTTTTAGGTAGCGATGATGAAGGAGATTTAGCCGTATTAGAAATAAATCTTCCTGTAACTGTGAAAATTACTCCACTTATAATTGCTAAAATTAAGCCGGAAGAAGGTGAGCGCATTCTTGTAATAGGCAATCCATTAGGATTAGAAGGAACAATTTCTGACGGGCTTGTTTCATCAATTCGAGTTATACCCGATTTTGGTTCAATCATTCAAATTACCGCTCCGATTTCACCGGGAAGTAGCGGAAGTCCCGTAATAAACTTACAAGGTCAAGTTATTGGTGTGGCTACTTCACAATTAGCAAAAGGACAAAACCTAAATTTCGCTATGTCCAGCGGAAGAATTACGAAAATAAAAATAACTGCTGTTAAATCCATACCGGATTTTGTAACTGAAACAAATCAAAAAAAATTTGCAAAGGCTGGTGAGATGACTAATCAAGGTCGAATATTACTTGAACAAGAAGCAGCAAGAGCGATAAAAAATAAAGACAAATATAATTCAGAGCAAGCAAAAAAGGATGCGGAAAAAGCCATTCCGCTTTTTCTTGAAGCATTGGAAGTGGCTTCTAATTTTGCGCCAGCATGGTTTGAACTGGGCAGAGCTTATTACGAATTAGAAAAATTTCAAGATGCAATAAAGGTCTTTGAAATTTCACTAAATTTAGGTTATAAAGAATTTATTTTGTTCGATTACTTGGCAAATAGTTATAGGGAAACCAAGCAATTTTCTTTAGCAATATCAACTCTTAATAAACTTTCTGACTTTGACAAAAGATTTAGTTCTTATGCCGCCGAAAGAATCGGAGACATTTACTATTGGGATTTAGAAAATAATAAAGAATCTTATTTAAATTATCTAAAAGCCTTTCGACTTCCACAACTTAATATTCAAGATGGGTTAAAGGGAAAATTGTTATTTTCCATACTAAGATACGGACTTGATTTAAGTTTAGATGAAAAATATTATGATGCCATTGAGGTTTATTCATTACTTATTGAACTTGGAAATGAGTCATCAGCATATAATTTTATAGGTGAGCAATATTACTACCTAAAACAATACTCAAAAGCTGCTGAGTATTATAAAAAAGCAATCAACTTAAAGTCTGATTTTTATTTAGCTTGGAAAAATCTTGCGGCGGTATATTTATTTGGATATAAGAATTATAATGCCGCGGCGGATGCAGCAAAAACAGCAATTAGAATCAAGCCAGATTACGATGAGGGATTTTATTTTCTTGGTATGATTTACTACTTTAGCGGCAACGATAATTTAGCATTTGAACAATATAAAATTTTAAAACCTTTGAACGCAGAATTAGCAAACAGGCTTTTAGATTTGCTCAATGGTAAATAATTAGTGTTTGAAAAGTTTGCCGAAATAGAAAGCTAAATCGGCAAACTCATTTTACCCTTTCACGCAAACGACTTGCTTCAATTCCGCGACGATTTCGACCAAGTCGGATTGGTTACGCATAACTTGGTCAATGTCTTTGTATGCGCCGGGAATTTCGTCAATCACGCCTGAGTCTTTGCGGCATTCAACGCCTTTGGTCATACGCTCCAAATCCTCGCGGGTGAAGCGTTTTTTTGCCGCTGTGCGCGACATTTTGCGACCTGCGCCGTGGGAACAGGAATTATACGATTGTTCATTTCCCAAGCCTTTGATGATGAACGATTTTGCGCCCATCGAGCCGGGAATAATTCCGTAACGTCCTGCTTCGGCGTTGATCGCGCCTTTGCGTGTGATGAAGACTTTTTCGCCAAAATGTTCTTCTAACGCAACGTAATTGTGATGACAGTTGACCGCAATTTCGGGACGAAACTCTTTTTGTTTATTAAACATTCGGTTGAATGATTTCAAAAGTCGTTTCATCATCACTTCGCGGTTCATTAACGCATAACTTTGCGCCCAATCCAAATCGCGCCAATAATTCTTAAACTCTTCAGTTCCTTGAATAAAATAAGCAAGATTCGGGTCGGGAAGTTCATTCAAACGATGCAAAGTCTTCGCCGTCGCAATGTGTCGTTCGGCGATTTCCTTTCCGATATTACGAGAACCGGAATGAAGCATCAGCCAAACATTATCTTCGGTATCAAGGCAAATCTCTATAAAGTGGTTCAATCTGTTACAAGTTGTAAATTAGTTTTCAAACGCCAAAGTCGCATTTCAATACTGTTTTGACTTCTGTCTAAATGTTTCATTGCAATTTCTACTGAATTTGAAAGAATGAAATTGTCCTCAATATCTGTCCATCGTTTTCTGTTTTCAACTTTTTTCATTTTTATTGGACGTTGCCAATTCAAAACATCACTAGCTTTTTGAATTTTTCTCGGCAAAGCCAAACAATTTTCATAATAGAGAATCTTCACAACTTTCTGTGCATCTTCTTTATAAATTGCGATGTTGAAAACATTATCGCGCTTGTTTGCTGTGGTCGTTTTCTCTTTGTTTGTAATTGACTTGAGAAAACTCAAATATTCATTGGCGATTTCAGGGCTTGCCGTGATAAATGACAGATAAGGAAAACCTTTTGCGGTTAATCCTAATGAGCCATCACCATCAATCAAACCTCTGAAATAATCAATCCTCGAACATTTGCCAATCGGCGAAACAATCGTTTTTGATTTACTGCCGCTCGGCAATCCGCTTTCTGTCAAAAAATCTCGAAATTTTTTGTCGAACACATTCCAAATGACGGAAACATATTTGTCGCTGAAATTTGTTTTGCGTGTTCTTTCGGAAATTGTCGAATTAAACGGCAGACGTTTTTGAAGTTCAAGTAAAAGTTCTTCGTCGCGTTTGCCTAATTCAATACTCAACCTTCCGCGATTGCGAGAATTTTGATATAAATGCCCGTCAGTTTGGATAAAGCCAAAAAGATAAGCATAAAATGGATTTTCGAGTGTCAGAATTTCTTCTTTCATTTTCTTTGTTGTAATGATTATACAACCGATCAGGTCATTTCTGCCTGATTCTGCAACTTCCTTATTCGTTGCAGTTCGGAACAAACCTTCATCTTGATTTTTAGTCAAGATGCCCAAGTCCCTCTGTTCTCTACGGGGCGTTTTACCGCTTCCCTCGGAATTGGCATCTCAGCTTTTTCCCGATTTGGACGAGTTTTCATTATCGCATCACTGCGATACGGGGCAATTTACCCCCACCAAGAGTGCCTAATTGTTTCATCGCTTTTACTTTGCGGTCTTGAACTTTTTCGTGTAAGTCCTCAAAAGTTTCCCAACCTTTCCAGCGCGAACCGTGCCAATCGGATTCTTTATGTGCGTTGAATCCGACGGGAATTGCGCGTTCGATTTCGTGGCGCAAATCTTTTAGTTTTCCGTCAAGAATCCCGCTTTTGAAAGGCGTTTTGACCGCCATCATTCCGCAACCGATGTCAACGCCGACGGTTGCCGGAATAACCGCGTCCTTAGTTGCGACGACCGAACCGACCATTGAGCCGATTCCGAGATGTGCGTCGGGCATCACCGCGACGTGCTTATACAAACACGGCAAACGCGATACATTTCGCAACATATTTTGTTCGTCGAGCGACAAATCGTGATGCACCCAAGCGAGAACATCGGCTTTTGCGCCCGAAATATTTAGTTTGTTGTATGGCATATTTGCTCCTAAAATAAGTTTCGGGTTTTCGGTTTCTCGTTTCAAGTTAAAATAACCAGAAACGAGAAACCGAAAACCCGAAACCGAAAAAAAATTGAATTGTAAAAATTTAACTACTGCCGTAATTCATCGGCGGACCTTGGGCGTGGATTTGTTGGAAGATTGTTTGCATATCACTTGGCACAACCGGATTTGTCGGGAGAGTTTTATAGACTGCCGTGTCGCGTTTTCGCAAGTGATTGTTAATCATCCGAATCACATATTTCGTGTGCGAAATCGAAGATTCCCAGTTGCTCGGATTTTGTTCGTTGCCGGCTTTGTCAACTACGCCGTCAATCATCACGCCTTTTGAAAGCTGTTGCGTCCGCATAATCCAAGCGCGTGTAATCGGTCCGACTTTGCCGTCAACAACCATTTCGCCCCAAGGTTTATGCTGTTTCATATCTTCCAACGAATAAAGCCGCTTCAAAAAAAACTGCACGACCTTCACGTCTTCAACCAAATTTTTGCCGCCGTAGCCGACAGCACCGTTCACGTTATAAAAAGATGCGTTTCCCACCGGATCATCACTGTCTAAATCAATAAATGCCATATCTATCTGCTCCAAATAATAAAAATATCGCGGATTTTTATCCACACGCAGAATGATACAAACAAAAATCAATCAAAACGCCACCCGCACGGGCAGATAATTGCGCCGATTTCGGGCGATTTTTTATGATTTTCACGAAAAACCACCCGCACGGATAGTTTTACGGAAAAGATTTGCCAAAAAAACAAATCCGAGTCTTTCAATTTAAGATGGCGGAAGCCCGTTACAACTTGACGGAAGGTCATTTTATGTTGACGGAAGCCTGTTTTAACTTGACGGAAGCCTGTTTCAACTTGACGGAAGGTCGTTACAACTTGACGGAAGGTCGTTACAACTTGACGGTAGCCTGTTTTATGTTGACGGAAGCCTGTTGCAACTTGGCGGAAGGTTATTTCATATTGGCGGAAGGTCGCTGCAACTTGGCGGAAGGTTATTCCAACTTGGCGGAAGCCTGTTTTAACATTTCTCGCAGTTCACGAAGAGCGCGAATTTGCGGCTTCTGTCGCTGAAAGCGATTAACAATATAGCGTAGGGAAAACGAGTGAAACGAGTGCATCCCTACGTTCGTTGCCAACATTCAACCGCTCGCTGAAAGTGAGCAATAATCGCACCGCAAATTGTTCGACAACAGCTTCGCCGCGTCGGAATTTTCTTCTCAATCAACGTATGGATGCGTTACGCTTTCCCTACGCTATGATGTCAGTCGCTTATCAAAGACAAAAACCGCGCATTGCGTAAGGTGAATAAACAAAAATTGGCGACAAAATTGCCGAGAATTCCGCCCCGTAAATTTATATGGAGCGGGAAAGAGTCGAACTTTCTATACCAATGTATTCCCGACGGCATTCGCCAAAACAAAATAACTATTTACTCATTGATTAGACTTTCAGCATATTTAATCAGAAGTTTTGTGTGAAAAATAATATATTCTGCATCATTTTTGTGGGTTTTAATTTCATCAGAGGTAAATTTATTGCTGTTGCTCGCTAAATCTTCTAAGTGAAGTTCTAAAGATGCAAAGTGTGAAAATCTTTGAATTGCTCTTCCCCATCTTTCGGCATAAATGAAATTCTCTTTTCCAAATTTCTTTTTCAAATAAGAATCAAGATGTGTTCCAATTTCTCTACAATTTGCGAATACGCCCTTACTATCCCAATTTCTTAAAGAATTTTCAGCTTTTTCTAAATACTTCCAAGCATCTTCGAGTGTTTTGCTTCCCTTTGGGATTTCAATGATGAAAAATTCACCAAGTCCGAGATTAGGAAGAATGTTTTTTACCCAATAGGATTGGGGAATTTCAATATGTAATTCATGTCTTTTATTACGAAATCTTTCAATAAGGAAAAAAGATTCTGCAGACGATTCATTTCCACGAAGCGGTTTCTTAATGGCTAATTGAAACTTCATAATTAACTTTAAATTAAGGTCTCCTGAACGAGAAGCCTCAATAGCTTTGAGTCTTAAAGCATCAAGAGGAAATTCAAATCTAAAATCATATTCATTTTTGTAAGTTTTGCGAAATTCTAAATCAGACAAAATAGTAATTGAATCTGCAATTTTGAAAGGTATTCCGTTAACGTAAAGTTCAGCAACCGCGCTTATTAAAGTAAAACGAGGTAATGTAGAATCATCTACATTATTCTGATTTAAGTGCAGCTCTACAGGTAAAACTAATTGTGGATATAAAAAACCGCCAACAGATTGAACTTTTTTAGAATCGAAAATTAATTCTCCAATTGTATAATTATCATAGCCGAATGAAGTTTTGTTCATTTGTAATCTTTCTCCTATAAAATATTTATAAAAGGCTTGGATAATAAATTCAAGCCTTTTATTTTATAACTCAACCTTTTCAATCATACCAACCCAATGTTCTGCCGTCAGATTTCCTTGGGCAAATTTGGCGATTAGGTTAAAAACTTGGTCGCTGAATCCGCCGATGTTCAAGATGTCGGCGCGTTCTTGGGCTTGTGTGGTTGTTGCAGGTTGGATGTCAATGCAGACGAGTTTTGCGTCTTTGTTTCGGGATGCAAACTCGTTCCATTGTTTCATTGTTTCCGTGCCGTTGTTCCAAGTGCGGTTTGTGTCAAGCCACGATTCGTTGTCGGAAACGTAGATGACGACATCGCCTTTGGCTTTTTTTCGGTTCAATTCGGCGAGAGGCGCGGAGCAGTTTGTTCCGCCGCCGCCGATTGATGCGAGTTTCTGCGCGTTGGTCATTACCGAATCACGCGGATTCAGACGAACTTTAACCACGTTATTTTCAAACGGCAAACCTTTCGCTTGCGGGTTTTTGCGAAGTATCGCCGAAGCCGTCAGCGCGGCAACGTCAATACATCGAACCGCCGAAGTCGCGCCTTTTCGATAACCTGTAACTGCGCTCGACATCGAGCCGGAAACGTCTGGGAAAATATAAACTTTTCCGGCAATTTCAGGCACGTTTTCCGTTGCAATTTCCATCGCATCTTGCAATGCTTCGGTAATTGCGCGAGGCATTTCAGGATTTGCTTCAGCCGTTTTGTAAGCCATCAGCAATTGATACGGAAACACTTTTGCACGTTTAATCGCTTCCGCATCGCGCAGACGATTTGCAATCAATTCAACAATTTCCGGCATATAAAAAACCCCTTGACGTTGGAAAGTGTTGAGATTCATCCGCGTCATTTGCCAAGGCGCATTTCGCGCAATCGCAATCCAATCTTTCGTCGTCAGCGGCAAAGCCGTCAACATCTGAAACGGAATGTTCGGAACTTCCAAAGCCTCGCCCGCTTTGAATTTTTCAAAGTGTTTGACAACTTCCGGCAAGTTTTCCGCGTTAATTTCACGACCGATAAACCAACCGTAAAGTGCTTCTTTTTCTACGTCTTGCGGCTTCGGATGAACCATTTTCAAAACGTCTGCGAAGCTCGGAGATTGTCCGATTGATTGTTTGAAAATTGTTTCCGCCGGTTGCGTCTCAAACCATTCTCGCACCAGACGTTTCGGCAGAGAACCGAGCGATTTTCGACCAACCGCGCCGCTTCGCATAATTTGCACGAAGTTGCGAAGCATCTTTCCGTTATCAATCACACGCGGAAAAACTTTTTCAAACAATGCTTTATCCTTCGTCGAAAGAACGGCAACAAGAAGCGCGGGCATATCTTTCATAAAGCCTTTTTCACGCGCATAAACCGCAGTTTTTGCAATGAATTCGGCATCAAGATTTCGTGTTAGTTCAAGAACATTTTCAAGCTGATCGCCCGCTTCGGTGTAAAATGTGTTTGAAAAACAACCCGTCGCCGCAAATTGTGCCAGCGCGTGTTTCGGCGAAAGTTTGTAAGCCTTTCCGCCCGCTTCGTTAATTGTGTCCGCTTTCGGCGTAAAAATACCGCGAACCGTTTGAAATAATGTTTTATTTGCCATAATTCCTCCTTTTTTGCTAATTACGAATTTCAAATTACGAATTACGAATTGAAGAAAGATTTCCTAAATTCGTAATTCGTAATTCGTAATTTGAAATTCGTAATTGATTATCGAAGCGACAAGTTTTTGAATATGACTTCGGTTTAGTTTTTGGATGTAGTCATATCCGGCATTCGCTTCGTGAACTTAAAATGGAGCGACAAGATTTACAATTCTTTTTCAAATCTTGCGCGGTTGCGCCGAAGACGAAATGAAGAACATTTGCCGTCTTTCGATTTTTTTTCGACATTGCTTTGAAAAAGTTGATTGTAATTGAACAAGATTGGTTTTAGGTTTGTAATGTAATCCTGTTCGGCATTCGCTCCGAAGTTGAAACGGCGACAAGGTTTTGATGAAACATTCGCGCTCTACCAAACTGAGCTACGTTTTGAATCGCTCCAAAACGGTTGGATTTGAACCAACGACCACGACATTCGCAATGTAGTTCCATCGAGCATTCGCCGTTAAAAAATTGGTTGCAGTGGAAGGAATCGAACCTTTCGTCGGACGGTCATCAGCCATCTGCTCTGCCATTGAGCTACACTGCAAAATAAATTGGCTGACAGATTCGGACTCGAACCGAAACCGACGTAATTAACAATTACGCGCTCTACCGATTAAGCTATCTGCCAGTAAAATGTGAATTTGGAAGTGAAAAATCCGCAATCCGCAATCGAAATAGTAGGTCGGGCGGGATTTGAACCCGCGATACCTCGCTTAAAAGGCGAGTGCTGTAACCGGACTTAGCTACCGACCTGTGCAAATTGGAGCGCGGGCATCTTGCCCGCACCCTTCGAGCGAAGCAAGAAAGGTAAATGCTTATTGTGAAATCAAATTGAATTAATGTGCGGCGTGAACGCGCCCTTTCTCGTTTTACTCGAAGGCGCGGGCAGGCAAGATGCCTGCGCTCCAATAATCGCGGCAAATCGCGCCGTTTTTTGCGTCAAAACAAAACCTGAAAAGGTGAAATGATTTTTTGAGAATTTACACTATAATTCGGTAAGGAAAATTTCTATTTATGAAAAAATTGCTTGTTATTATATTCATACTTTTTTCGATTTCGTGCGCTTCGGCGCAAATTCACGATGCTTCGGTGAAAGCCGCGCAAAATGATTCGATCAATGCTTGGAATCCGAAGCGGACTTGGGTGTTTTTTGTCGGACTTCTTGAGTGGAAAGATAAGGAAACTTTTGCTTCGTTTCCGCAAGAAAATCGGCGCGATGAAGTTTTGCTCGACGTTCTGCGTCAGCGCGGCGTGCCGGAAAATCAAATCGTTTATCTCAAAGACAGCGCGGCGACAACTTCGAGAGTGCAGAGTTCGTTTGAGAAGTTTTTGACCAAACCAAAACCCGGCGATTGGATTTTCTTTTATTACGCCGGACACGGTTACAAAGACGAAGATTATAAGGAAACATTTCTCGCCGCTTTTGATGCGGACGATACGAATACTTGGAATGTGAAATCCGTTCCCGACACGATTGATAAATTTTTCAAAGGCTCGAACGCTTTAATTATGCTCGATAATTGCTATTCGGGCGCGATGGCGGAAGCTGTAAAATCTCGGAAATCAAATATTTCTTACGCTGTTCTCGCGTCATCTCATTACAATTCTTTTTCGACAGGGAATTGGACGTTTACGGAAAGTTTGATTTACGCCTTTCGTGGCGATTCGTTTATTGACGACAACGCTGACGGCAAAATAAACTTGGGCGAACTCGCCGAAAATTCTTACGACGATATGCTTTTTGCCGAAGAACAGCTTGCCGAATTTTCTTTCACCGGAAGTTTGAGCAAACAAACAATCATCACCGAAAACGTGCCGAAAGCAAGTTTTCGAGTCGGCGAAAGAGTCGAAGTTTTTGACCAAGGCGATTGGTATCGCGCAATTATTACCGAATCCGAAGAGGGCGAATTCAAAGTCCATTATTTCGGTTACGAATACGACGAAGACGCTTGGAAAAAGCCGAATCAAATCCGTCAATTTAAGCCGAAATCGTTTGCAGTCGGTTCGCTTATCGAAGCCGAATACGAGAAAAAATGGTATAAGGCAAAAGTTTTACAAGTCAAAGGCGGAGCGCATCTGGTTACTTACGAAGGTTTCGACGCGGAATATAATGAATGGATTTCATCAGACAGAATTCGTCGTCGCAAAAAATAATCTCGACCTAAAAAGGTAGGCAAACGCGGACGTTTCGGAAACGCTCAGACGGACAAAAGACAAAGATGTTCGTTGCGAACAAAAGAAAGGATTTTTCAGCATTCTTTTGTCCTCACGCCCGATGCGCGTTTGTTTAGGTAGGATTTTTTCTTTGGAGTAAAATTTCGGAGCAACAGGACTCGAACCTGTAATCTTGCGGTTATCTGCCGCTAATATCGCTTATAAGACGATTGTTTTACCATTAAACTATGCTCCGTTTTTGAATTGGTGGCGGGAGAAGGAATCTAACCTTTCCGATTTGCAGAATATGAACCTGCCGAGCCGACTTTGCTCCATTCCCGCATAAAAAATTTGGAGGCGAAGGCGAGATTTGAACTCGCATCGAACTGTTTACAAGACAGACGCTTTTGTTCCGTTAAGCTACATCGCCGTAAAGTTAAATTACGAATTACAAATTACGAATTAGGAGTTGAAGGAATTTTAACATTCGTAATTTGTATTTTGTAATTCGTAATTTATTTATTGGTTGCGGAAAAAGGATTTGAACCTTTAATCTTCGGTTTATGAGACCGACGCTTTCATCCAATTAAGCTATTCCGCCGTAAAAAATTGGTAGCCGATAAAGGATTTGAACCTTTAACTTTTTGAATGTAAATCAAACGCTCTGCCAAATTGAGCTAATCGGCTGAAATGATTTGAGATTTCAAATTTGCAATCACAAATCAAATTTGGTGGACGTTTTTGGTATCGCGCCAAACTCTTCGGCTCTTCAGACCGATGCTAATCTTTCTCAGCTAAACGTCCTTTATGCTTTAACCTGCCGCGCCTTTGGCTTTAGGTTTTTCTTCTTTTTGTTTGATAGGTTTGCGTTCGTCAATTGATTTGGCTTCTGCTTCAATCGCATCGCGCACCGCATTGACAATCTCGGCAATGCGCCGAATTTTATAAAGACTGTTGCGCCGCGATTCTTTTGTATCCATACAGAAATCAAAAGAAATATGCCGAGAACAATCGCCCAAATTCAGTTGAATTTCGCCCCATTTCCAATCGTTTTCATTCTCATTCGGAATGTGGCGCGTGTCTTGGACAATGCCGATGGCAAATGCCCGCATATCCAAATCACGATTCAGAAAAATACGTTTTCGGACGTGATATTTCGTCCGCAATTTTTTGCTCATTTTCTTTTTCCTCTCAAATAGATTTTCTGAAAACTTGGTTTTCCGAAAATCTACGAGTAATTAAATATTCATAATTTCATTGCTTTAACCTCCGTAAAGTAATTTTCAAACATAATTTTTATCTCCTTTTTTTGTAATAATTTTGGCGGGACTGACGAGACTCGAACTCGCACCTTTCCGATAGACAATCGGACGCACAGCCTTTGTGCTTCAATCCCAAGTTATTTTAATTACGAATTACAAATTACGAAATACGAATTGAAATTTGTAATTCGTAATTTGTAATTTGAAATTCGTAATTGTAGTTTTGGGTGGATTGATGAGTTTTGAACTCACATTCTTCGCATTCACAGTGCGACGCTTTATCCGTTTAAGCTACAATCCACAGAAAATTATTGGGCGACAAAAATTGAGATGATACGGTTTTTATTTCGAGTAAAATGTAATCATTCCGGCATTCGCCCTTTGAAATTTGGCGGAAACGACAGGAATTGAACCTGCACGAGCTTTCACTCGACGGTTTAGCAAACCGCTATGGCTACCGTTTCATCACGTTTCCGCATTAAAAAATTGGAGCGAGCAGACGGATTTGAACCGACGAATAACAGTTTTGCAAACTGTAGCCTTAACCGGACTTGGCGATGCTCGCTGGAAAATTACGAATTACGAATTAACTGATGTAACTTTCATTAGTAATTCGTAATTCGTAATTGATTTTGGCAAGGACGGCGGGACTTGAACCCGCTAGAGTTAGCTTGAAAAACTAACGGCGCGACTCTTTGCATTCGTCCTCGTGAATTGCGCGTGAGAAGATTTGAACTTCCAACCTGCTGATTTTAAGTCAGCCGCCTCTTGCCGAATTGGGCTACACGCGCATAAAAAAAAAACTGCTCGCGGCAAGATTCGAACTTGCAAAAACTAAGGTTTGAGCTTAGCGCGTTTGCCGATTACACCACGCGAGCTTAATAAAATTGGTGGACTGAAAGGGATTCAAACCCTTGCGAGAAGTTTGCAGGACTTCTATAGCTCTCGATTACATCATCAGCCCGAAAAATTAATACCAACGGTGAGATTCGAACTCACATTAACGAGTTTCTAAAACTCGCGTCTTTGCCATTTAGACCACGTTGGCTTGAAAAAAATTGGTCTGGGTGGCAGGATTCAAACCTGCGAAAACTTGTTCCCAAAACAAGCCCGTATAGTCATCTGCGGAACACCCAGAAATTAAAAGTTGGCTTCGGGGAGTGGATTCGAACCAATATCTACTGAGTCAAAGTCAGTTATCCTAGCCTTTAGACGACCCCGAAATATTCAATTACGAATTACGAATTTCAAATTACAAGTTAAAAAAATCGTAATTCGTAATTTGAAATTCGTAATTGATTTTGGAGACTTCGGCGGGATTTGAACCCGCAACCTCAAGATTCGTAATCTTGCGCTCTAATTCCGTTGAGCTACGAAGCCGTAAAAAAAAATGGAGAGGGCGAGAAGATTTGAACCTCCAACCTATTGGGTAGAAACGAATTGCTCTAGTTCCGTTGAGCTACGCCCCCAAGCAATTTGGCGGAAAGCAGAGGACTCGAACCTCTATGCGCGTTTAAGCGCGGCAGTTTTCAGGACTGCTGCCATACCGATTTGGCTTGCCTTCCGCAATAAAAAAAGTGAGGTTGTGAGGTATGAAAAATGAAGAAATCACGTTTTTCTTCCGACAACAGCAACAGCAGGAGAAAATTTGGCAGGCGCGTTCAGATTTGAACTGAAAACTTCGATTTTGGAGACCGAGATTTTGCCGGTTAAACTACACACCTGTAAAGCTAATGGCTTTGACACGACTTGAACGTGCGACCTCAAGTTTCGGAAACTTGCGCTCTGTGATTCCGTCTGAGCTACAAAGCCGTGAAGTGAAAATTTGGAGTGAGCGACGGGAATCGAACCCGCAACATCCGGTTTGGAAGACCGACACTCAGCCGTTTGAGTTTCGCTCACATTTTGATTTTGGACTTTAGATTTTGGATTTCAGGGCAAGTTGCAATTAATCCAAAATCGGAAATCTAAAATCCAAAATCGAAATTGCATCGGGAAAGAGTCGAACTTTCATAGCGAAATCGCAACTGTTTTACAGACAGCTTAACCTTGCCAACGGCGACCGATGCGTGAAAAATAAAATTTCGTGTAAAATGAAAAAGGCAGAGATTTAGACAGACTTCGGACGCAATTATGCCCGAATAAGTCGCACAAGATTTTCTTTCGGAACTCGCCAAAGTTTATGTCGAATGAAAATCTTTCCAAACTCTCTGCCTTTTTTCGATTTTGTTCGGACAATTTTGCTTTTCGCCGCATCTTCGCGCACGAAAAGCAAAATCTCCGAACTTTTTTCGGTTATTCAGTTGTCAAAAAACAAAAAGGAGCGGTAACTCGTTAAGTTCATTCTGAGAACTTTCGCGTTACCGCTCCAAAAACAATTTCGAGTTTAAAACTAAACTCGCTAAATTTTTACGTTTCAGGAGCGGAAACTGCCGCTCCCGCTAAATCAATTCTTTCTACCGAGTCGGTCTAAGCCGACGGTTTTCGGTTGATAATTTGTATTTTCAAAATTCGCACACAACTCGGCTGACAGACTTCGGCTATACCGCATTTCTCTCGTTGCGGGCGAGTCTATCGTTTGCACAATTGTCTGTGTCCAAATATGAACCATTAAAAATTATCTCCTATAAAAAATTCTGTCGTTCGCACAATTTGTCGAACCGTGAAAAGTTTTAGCACGAAAAAAAACAGCTTGTCAAGTCTTTTTTGAAATTATTTTTTAAAAAGTGAAATTTAATCAAGAATGCCGAAAGCCTTTTGACTCTAAAATGCGTGACTCGCCGTTCGTAATAAGTTCAATTATTTCTGCATTTGCAGTTACTTCTCCAATACAAAGAAATCCGCGCTTTATGAAGAAACTTTCCCTTGAAAAAAAAATATTTGGTGACACCGTAAAAAGTAACTCAAAATCCTCTCCACCGTTCAGCGCGTAATTAATTCTTGATTCAAACGAATTTGATATTCCAACAAGGTTTGAGTCTATTGGTATTTTTTCGGCGTAAATTTTTGCTCCAACTTGGCTTGCCCGACATAAATGATTTAAATCGCTCGAAAGACCATCACTCAAATCAATCATCGCAGACGGAATTTGTGTAAAACCTAATCTCCTCCCAATCGAAGATTTTGGAAGCGGTTGAAGTTGTCTAGAAATAAGATTCTCAAGCCAAATATTTATAAACTCATTGTTTAAAATATTATCCATCAAAAGTTTCAAACCGCCCGAAGCACCGCCAAGTTCGCCAGAAACAAAAATTAAATCGCCAACTTTTGCACCTGAACGCAAAATCGCTTTTCCTTTTTTAACTTCGCCTGCAACAATCGAATCAATCACGATTTTATCCGGCGTTTTTGAAACGTCTCCGCCGATAAGTTCGACATTGAATTTTCGCGCCAAACGAATATAACCCTCGTAAAATTTTTCGACAAAATCCGTTTTCCAAATTGCTTCGGGAACGCCGATGGAAACCATTGACCAAACAGGCTTGCCGCCCATTGCGGCAACATCCGAAAGCGAAACGGCGAGCGATTTATGACCCAGAAAATCGGGCTTTGTCCACAAAAGCCGAAAATCAATATCTTCGACCAATAAATCAGTTGTGATGACCAAATCCGTCTTAGAATCTTTCGGCAATACGGCGCAATCGTCGCCGATTTTGTTGAGTGAATATTTGTTTTTAAGATTCGTGATAAATTCAAATTCGGATTTCATAAAAAAAATGTTGACATAAACCAAGTAAATTCATACAATAACGGCGGCGGAATTTATACAAAACTTTAACATAAAAGAGGTGAGAAATGGGATACGCGGCAGTTGCCATACCTGAAAAAATATTCTTTAAAATCGGCGAAGTTTGCGACATCGTTGATGTCCAAGCGCACGTTTTGCGCTATTGGGAAACCGAGTTTCCACAGCTTTCACCGCAAAAAAACCGTTCGGGACAAAGAAGTTATCGTCGGCGCGATGTTGAAATCGCGCTTCGCATCAAAGAACTGCTTTACGAGGACGAATACACGATTGCCGGAGCGCGAAAAAAATTACAACAAGATTTGCGCGAAACGAGCCGTCTGAAAATTGTTCCGGCGCAACCTGCTAAGGAAGAAACATTTATCCGCGAAGTTCCCGCCCCGATTATTGATGAGCCGAAGGAAGATTTTGAAGAAAATCTGAGCGAAATCGAAGATTACAAAATAAGCGAACCGATTGAACTTGACGACGAACGGCGCGAGGCGATACATAATTTGGCTTCGCAACTTTTAGAGCTACGAGAAATGTTAAGTAAAAAATCAGCAGAAGACCGTCAAAATTTTCAAAGAAAATATTGAATTTGACAAATGGCGCGGCAATTTTTAATCTTTAACTTCGACTTGTCGGGACGTGGCGCAGCCTGGTAGCGCGCTTCCTTGGGGTGGAAGAGGTCGCAAGTTCAAATCCTGTCGTCCCGAAATTAAAAAAAGGCATTCAATTAAACCGATTGAATGCCTTTTTTTTAATTTTCAGATTCTTTGTCGGCAACCTCAAGATCAATATCTTCGGGCAATTCTTGAATCGAATCTTCTTTTGAAGACATTTTAGCCATTGCCCGTTTGACTAAAACTTGGTTTATTAGAACAAAAGCGGCGAAAACAATAACACCTAGAACACCAATAAGCGGGCTAACGGTAAAGGAACTGTCTTCCAATCTTTTGGCAACTTTATAATCGGCAAAAGCGCGGTCGAGCCAAAAAGTTTGTAGAATTATGAAAACCGAAAAGTAAAGCAGTGTTGTCCAAAAAGACCAAGATTTCTCGGTTTTCCAAAGAATTGTATTTGCCAATGCCAACAAAAGCACGGAAGTTATCAACAAGTAAATTCTTCCGTATCGAAACCAAAATTGGAACTCCTGACTGACTATATCGGGGCTGGAAACGCTTGTCAGCCAGTCCGAAGCCATATAAGTCAGAAAACCCATCCCAAAGATAAAAACAGCCAATGCAAGTAGGTAAATTTTGTTAAGCATAGACGCATTTTTAACACAAATTTGAAATTTAATCAAAGTAAAAGCTAAAACGCCCGCAATGGCGCGGGCGTTTAAAAAAGGGCAGTTTTAATTAATTACTTCGGCGTTACTGTAAAATAGCGCGTTTGACCCTGACGATTGATTAGCAACATAATTGGCTTTGAACCTGATTTTTCAATCGCGGCAGATGCTTCGCTGTTGGTTTTAACAGGTTGACCGTTAATTTGTGTAACGACATCGCCGCGCAAAATACCTTGTTCAGCCGCCGCGCCGCTTTCATCCACATCTTCGACAACTAAACCCTGCGTATCCGCCGGAATTTTGAGTTGTCGCGCAATGTCAGGCGTGAGTGTCGTCAGTGTTAATCCGAGTTTACCGTTTTGATTTTGTTTGTTTTCTTCCTTGTTTTCGTTGTTCGAATCATCCTTATTATCTTTATTGTCTTTCTTGATGTTTTCGACACTGAATTCATCAAGTGTAACGGTAATTTCTTCAGTTTTTCCACCTCGCCAAACGGTAACTTTAATTGATGTTCCCGGAGAAGTTCCGGCAACTTTGTTGCGTAAAATATTGCTATCGTCGGTCGGTTCGCCATTAATTGCGGTGATAATATCGCCTTGTTTGATACCGCCTTTTTCAGCCGCACCGCCGGCTTTGAGGCTGTTGACGAGAACGCCTTTGGCTTCTTTTAATTCAAGGCTTTTGGCAACTTCTTCCGTAACATCTTGAATACCGACACCGAGCATTCCGCGCCTGACTTTGCCGTCTTTGATGAGTTGTTCCATCACGGATTTAGCCATATTTGAGGGAATTGAAAAACCGATTCCGATATTGCCGCCGCCGCCCGAATCGGAAATAATTTGCGAATTAATACCGATCAATTCGCCCTGCACATTAACCAATGCGCCGCCGGAATTTCCGCGATTAATTGGCGCGTCGGTTTGCAAGAAGTCTTGGAAAGAAGTTCCGTCGCTTAAGCCTGTTTGTCTGCCTTTGGCGGAAATAATTCCGGCAGTTACGGTTTGACCGATGCCAAGCGGATTGCCGATAGCCAACACAATATCGCCGACGCGAACTTGATTTGAATCGCCTAAGTTAAGAAATGGAAAGTTAGCCTCGGCGGTTTCGATTTTCAAAACAGCCAAATCAGAAGGCTCATCAGAACCGACGAGTTTTGCGGGAAAAGTTTTGTTGTTTTCAAGTTGAACGGTCAATTTTTCCGCCCCTTCGACGACGTGGTAATTAGTCAAAACCGTGCCGTCGGCATTTACGATAACGCCCGAACCAACGCCGCGTTCGACACGCGGACGCTGTTGCTGTTGGGGCATTCCCGGAATTATATCGCGGAACAAATCGCCAAAGGGAAACTGTCCTTGCTGATTTTGTTGCGATTTGCGTTCGGCGGCTATTCGGACGACTGCCGGCGAAGATTTTTGAACTATGTCAGCGTAAGATGTCCGCACACCGTCAACGACAACAGGAGCTTGCGGTTGCGGTGCTTGTTGGTTTTGCGGCAAATTTACGCTTTCGCCGCCAAAAAGTCCGGCTTTGCATCCCGTAAATACGACGACTGATGCAAGAATCGTCAAAATTGAAATTTCTCTAACTGCTTTTCTGAACATTTAATTTATTTCTCCAAAAATTAAAAAAACTCTATTTGAAATATTACTCCAAATAGTTGCGGTTGTGTAAAAGGCAACGACACTTTTACGAAAAAAATATCGGGAAGTTCAAAAAAACAGAACAAAGAGCGATAACGAATTAGCTTTTTTGATAAAATAAGCGTGCGTGAACAAAAATTCTTTCAAAATATATTTGCCTTATTTGCTTGCCGGTTTTGGCATCGCCGGAATGACAACAATTAAATTCATTCTTCGCAATCAAATAAATCCAACAACGGTTGCGCTTATTTTTTTGTTGTTTATATTGTTTTTGGCTACTGCTTTCGGAAGTAATCCTGCGCTTTTCGCGTCGTTTTTGGCAATGATATGTTTTAATTTTTTCTTTCTGCCGCCGTTTGGTTCTTTGACGATTGCCGATCCGCAAAATTGGGTTGCGCTGATTGCGTTTTTGATTGTCGCCGTAACTGCCGGACAGCTTTCGGCAAAAGCAAAACGCCGCGCCGAAGAAGCCGAAAAACTTTATGAAGATTTGCAAGATGCCTTTGAACAAGCCAGCGAAGCCGAAGCCTTGCGGCGCAGTGAAAAACTGAAATCTTCACTTCTTGATGCTGTAACACACGATTTACGAACGCCTCTAACTTCAATTAAAGCATCAGTTACAACTTTAATGGAAGACGATCAAGTGAAAATTTTAGATGAAGAAGGACGCACTGAATTTCTCGAAATTATCAATGAAGAAACCGACCGTTTGAACGACTTTATCGAAGGAATGGTTGGAATCGCAAAAATCGAAGCCAATGCGATGCACTTGCGAAAAAATTGGAGTGCAATTGAGGAAATCGTCAATAACGCAATAGAACGTGCGAAAAATCAACTGCAATCGCACCATATTTTGCTCGAAATCGAACCCGATTTGCCGAATATTTTTGTTGACGCTCATTCGATTTCAGAAGTCATTTTCACTTTGTTGGATAATGCCGCAAAATATTCTGCCAATAATTCAAAAATCCTGATTTGGGCGAAACGTGCAGAAGTTGGATTGATAAAAATTGCAGTTGAAGACGAGGGCAAAGGAATTTCGGCTGAAAAACGCGAACAAGTTTTCAGCAAATTTTACCGTGTCTCGGAAGAAGCGATTCATACAACGGAGAGCGGTTTGGGATTAGGTTTGGCAATTGCTCGCGGTATTGTCGAATCGCAAGGCGGACAGATTTGGATTGAAGACGGCAGTGAAAGTTTTACAACGAAATTCGTGTTTCAAATTCCAATCGGTGGAGCATAGTTTCCTTTTTTTACCCAGAATAAAAGCGGCACAGAAAACAAATGGAAGCAAAAAAAATCTTAATCGTTGACGACGAATATCAAATAACGCGTGTTTTGAAGCGGAGTTTTTTGGCACATCGTTACGACGTGCGAACGGCTTCCGACGGTGAAGCCGCACTTGATCTTTTTCACGATTTTCATCCCGATTTAATTATCACCGATTTGCAGATGCCCGAAATGAACGGCATCCAACTTTGCCGTGAAATCCGTAAACTTTCTGAAATTCCGATTATCGTTTTGTCCGTCAAAGGCGAAGAAAAAACAAAAGTCGAAGCCTTGGACGCAGGAGCGGACGATTACGTTACGAAACCATTCGGTATTGACGAACTTCTGGCGCGGGTGCGGGCAACTCTGCGCCGTGCGCCAACTGATAAAAGAGAAGATTCAATTTTTGAAAACGGAGATTTTTCGATTGATTCGGCAATTCATAAAGTCAGTGTGCGCGGCGAAGAAGTTCATCTCACACCAAAGGAATTTGAACTTTTAACTTATCTTGCTAAAAACGACAACAAAGTTCTTACACATCGAAATCTACTAACCGCAGTTTGGGGTGGAAATTTCATCGAACAAACCGAATATTTGCGAGTTTTTGTCGGAAATCTCCGCAAAAAAATTGAACCGAATCCAGCCAAACCTCAATATATTTTGACAGAACCTTGGGTTGGCTATCGCTTTAATCCCTCGGGAAATTAATCAAACCATCCCGCGTAAGTAGTTGGGCGGAATTATTTTTTAATTCAGTGTTCAAACTTCAATTTGAACTTTGAACACTGCGAAACATTTTTTCTTAAAAATAATTTTGGCTGAATCATTACTGTGCGGCACAGAATTTGAATATGAAATCTGTCCACCGAAAACACGGAAAAGAAAACTTCGTTAAATGTCCGAATAAGTGATATATCCCGCGATGGCAAATTCTATGCCGCTCAGGAATGTGTATGACTACAAAAAAACTCAAAAAAATCTACAAACTTACATATTTACATAACTCCAAACACAGACAAATTTAAATTTCTGCAAATCTTTATGAACTTTTTATAAATTTTTTACTTGTCCTTTATTAAATCCTTTGTAATCTCGAAAACAAGGAATATTTTTCCAAGAAAAAGGAGCAAAATGGAAGAAATTGTTTTACAAACGCACACAATAGCCAAAACGGAAACATCTGCCAACGAAATATATCAAAAAAGAATTAGGAGTTGGAATTTTGTTTTATTCGCCGCAATGGGCGGCGGTATTGTTTCGGGATTATTGGGTTTGGTATTAGGGACGATTTCTTACATATTTGCTTTCAAAAATGCAAAAACAATTAATTTTACCGGAAATTTTATGTTGATTACAGCATTTCCTTTAATGATGCTGGGCGCACACGCACTCGATAAAATCAGAGAAATCGAAAAATCGAAAAAAAACGACAAATGATTTTTTTGCATAAAACCGAAATGAAAATTTTGACTATTTCAAGAGTTTCATCAGCTTTTTTATTTTAAATTATATGACAGAATCAACTTCAACCGATATTCATTCCACTTACGCTGATGCAGACGCGCACGTTGTCCGCGAAGAGCCTAAAGGAAATTATCTTTTTGTTTTATCCCTCGCCGCGCTCGGAGTGGTTTATGGCGACATTGGAACTTCGCCGCTTTACGCTTTGCGCGAATGTTTTCACGGACCGCACGCGATTCAACCGACAGCCGCGAATGTCCTTGGTGTTCTTTCGTTAATTTTTTGGTCGTTGATTATCGTTATTTCAGTTAAATATTTGGTTTTTGTGCTTCGTGCGGATAATCAAGGCGAAGGCGGAATTCTTTCGCTAGCCGCGCTTGCCACACCGATAAAACCATCGGGAAGAACCGAAAAAATCTTTCTGATCGC
>CALMEH010000490.1 GCA_937863115.1 uncultured Acidobacteriota bacterium | reverse complement strand
AAAGCCGCCGCCGCAAAAGAGTTTGGAATTGATTTGACTTTGCTTATTAAAAACTTGCGACTTACGCCTGAAGAAAGAGTTAATAATATGCAAAAATCAATGCGAAATTACCATAGAATTATGATTGAGGCACAGGAAAGGAGAAAAAATCAACATGGTAGAACTTGAATCGGCGATTCACGCTTTGATGGAAAACGAAGTTGAATTTGTAGTTGTTGGCGGTGTTGCAATAACCGCTTACGGCTCGGCATACATTACTCAAGATTTAGATTTTTGTTATTCACGAGCATCATCAAACTTGAAAAAAATTGCAAATGCTCTCGCACCTTTCAATCCACGATTACGGGGTTTTCCAAAAGAATTACCATTCGTTTGGGACGAACGAACCTTACTTAACGGAACAAATTTTACGCTTGATACAGACATTGGCGATATAGACCTGCTCGGCGAAGTGTCCGGTGTCGGCGATTATTCCGCATTAAAAAAATCATCTCAAAAACTCAAAATTTGCGGTATTTTAGTTGATGTAATCTCAATAGATGATTTGATTAACGCAAAACGCGCCGCCGGACGCACAAAAGATTTGCTTGTTTTGCCCGAACTCGAAACTTTGCGCGAAATGTTAAATGATGAAGATGAATAAGTTTATGAAAAAACTTTCTGCTTTTTGCCTTTTTACTTTTTACTTTTTACTTGTTTTGAGCGCAAACGCTCAAAACTTGACGGTGCGCGACATTATGCGCGAGCCTTCGATAGCAGGAATGCGAGCCGAATCGGAGAAACTTTCGCCTGATGGAAAAACGGTTATTTTTTCGTGGAATACCGAAGGTAAAGAACCGCGAAATCTTTATATTGTTTCGACTTCGGGAGGTGAACCGCGAATTTTGGTCAACGCGGAAGAAAATTTTGAAATGCGTTCTTCGCCGTCGGAAAATAAACTGAATTACGGTTTGACGGTGCGCGATGATTTTGTCAAAGCGCGTGAAAAAAATCTATTTGGAGTAGAATTTTCGCCTGATTCAAAACGGATTTTGTTTTTGCAGAATACGGATATTTATGTTTTGGATTTGGAAACAGGCAAAGTAAGTGCTGACACGCAGACAAACTGGAAAGAAATAGAATCGGCTATTTTTAAGCAAGCTAATTTTATTCGGAGTTTAGAACCATTTGCGACAACAGCAGGAATAGAATGCAGTGTAATGTTACGTCATCTTTCTCGTTTGAATGATGAACTCAGCCAAGCCGTAAAAATCGCTGATGATAAAACGCTTAAACAAAAACAATCTGTTTTGGAGTTAAACGAAAAATTCCATACAACTTTGAAAAAATATTCGGTTATGTGGCGAGAAGCCGAATATTTGAAATTAGAAGAAGAGTTTTTTAAAGTGCTTGATGAAATGCTGAGTTTGCAGAATAATCTTATAAACTCTTCCAATTTCGATACTACTAAACCGCGTCGAATTACGCGCACACAAGGTTTTGAAGGCGCGGCGCGGTGGTTGACAAATGACAGTATTTTGTATTCTTCGGGCGGAAATTATTTTGTTTTGAATTTGAAAGATGTTTCGCTGATTCAAGTTACGAAAGAAGCAAATCCGGCGGCTTTTCAAAGTGTTTTTGGTGTAAATCCGACGCGCGATGCGAAACTTTTGGCGTATATCGTTTCGGACGGTTCGCGGCAAAAGACGCTTTTTGTGCCGAATTATTTAGATGAATTCGTGCAGGCAAATTCGACTCGGCGCGGATTTACCGAGCAGAAGGTTTTGGTGTCGAAACTTGACGGAAGTTTGGAAAGACCTTTTGAAATAAAATTGCCGAAAGCGGAAGGCGTTGGCTATATTCGCGGTCTCGATTGGGCGGCGGATAATCAAAGTTTAATCGTTGACCGTCTGGACAAAGATTTGAAACGCCGACAACTTTTCTACATTTACAACGTCGGAAGCAAAGCCGAACAAACGATTTTAATTACGGAAGAAATTGACGAAAAATGGATTGCACCGCTTTCGGGAATTGTCGAAGCAAATCCGAAAGACGCATCGCAGATTCTTTTCGGAAGCGAACGCGACGGCTTTAATCATTTATATCTCGCCACACTCGAACGCGCCAAACCGCAAGCGAATCCGAACAACGAAATCCGCCAAGAGAATCCGTCGGATGCGGGTTTTAGTTCTAAAGTCGAAATCAAACAACTGACGAAAGGAAATTGGCAGATCGAATGGGCAAAATGGACATCGGAAGGAACTAGAACTATTTTTTCATCAACCGAAAAAGATACGGCAACGCGCGATTTTTATATTTATGACATAAAATCTGCTCAAAAAACATTATTTCCTACGAACAGCCCGAATGAAGGCGAAATGAAAATCGGCGCACAAATTGCCGGAAGCGATGGTGAAACTGTTTTGTTATATGAAAATTCAAGATGGAATAAACCAATGGAACTTTCGATTGCTCGAATTAATTGTGCGGAATGTTTGCAAACCGGATTTTTCCAACAAATCACCAGATCAACCTCCGAAAATTTTCTGAATCGGAAATGGAACGCGCCGAAATTTATTGATATTCCTTCGCGTGACGGCAAGCAGATAAAATCGAAAATTTATTTGCCGGCGGATTTTGATAAGAAGAAAAAATATCCGATGGCGATTTTTGTTCACGGCGCGGGTTATCTGCAAAATACGATAAACGGCTGGAACAATTATTACCGCGAATTTATGTTCAATCAGCTTTTGACGCAGAAAGGTTATGTCGTTTTAGACATTGATTATCGCGGTTCGGCTGGTTACGGACGCGATTGGCGAACTGATGTTCACGACTTTTTAGGCGGCAAAGATTACGACGATCATATAGATTCGATTGATTTTATGGTCAAAAATTATGCGGTCGATGCAAAAAAAGTCGGCGTTTACGGCGGAAGTTACGGCGGGTTTATGGCGGGAATGTTGGTGATGCGTGCGCCCAATAAAATTGCGGCGGCGGCGGCTTTGCGTTCGGTGTTCGATTGGAAAAATTATTATTATTCGTCGCCCGTTTACACTTTGGAAAGATTAGGTTTTCCCGACAAAAACGCCGAAGCATACAAGCGAAGTTCGCCGATAACCTACGCGGAAAACTTGCAAAAACCTTTGCTGATTTTGCACGGATTGGTTGACGACAATGTTCCGGCGCAAGATTCGATTCAGCTAATCGAAAAACTGATGCGCCTTGAAAAAACACAATATTTTGAAGCAATGCTTTATCCGGCGGAAAGTCACGGCTTTCAGCGTCCGTCATCTTGGGCAGATGAATACGAACGCATTTTGACGTTTTTTGAAAAACACTTAAAATAAATTTCGGTCTTTGGTTTTTGGTCTTCGGTCTTTGTAAAAACAAAAACCAAAAACCAAAGCCCAAAGCCCAAAAACCAAATTTATGAGAATTTTAATTACCGGCGGTGCGGGCTTTATCGGCTCGCATCTATGCGAACGACTTTTGAACGAAGGCAACGAAGTTATTTGTCTCGACAATTATTTTACGGGCAGAAAGGAAAATGTCGCGCATCTTTTGGACAATTATCGTTTTGAAATGATTCGGCACGACATCACCGAACCGATTTTTCTCGAAGTTGACCAAATTTATAATCTCGCGTGTCCGGCTTCGCCCGTTCATTACCAATATAATCCGGTAAAAACCGTCAAAACCAGCGTGATGGGCGCGATCAATATGCTCGGTTTGGCAAAGCGCGTTAATGCGCGGATATTTCAGGCTTCGACTTCCGAAGTTTACGGCGACCCGGAAGTTCATCCGCAACCCGAAAGTTATTGGGGAAATGTCAATCCGATTGGTTTGCGTTCGTGTTATGACGAAGGCAAACGCATTGCCGAAACTTTGTTTATGGATTATCACCGTCAGAACGGCGTTGATACGCGAATTGTCAGAATTTTTAATACTTACGGTCCGAAAATGCGGGCAGATGACGGGCGCGTCGTGTCGAATTTTATCGTCCAAGCTCTGCGCGGCGAAGATTTGACGATTTATGGCGACGGCAATCAAACTCGTTCTTTTTGTTATGTTGACGATTTGGTCGAAGGCTTTATTCGCTTGATGAATACCGAAGCCGAAGACATTCATTTGCCTGTAAACATCGGCAATCCGGGCGAATTTACAATGAACGAATTAGCACAGGAAGTTGCGAAAACTATCGGAAAAGAAATTAATATTAAATATCTTCCCTTACCGCAAGACGATCCGAAACAGCGCAAACCGAACATCGAACGCGCTCAAAAACTCCTTAATTGGTCGCCGACAATTCCCCTGTCGGAAGGCTTGAAAAAAACAGTTGCGTATTTTGCGGAAAACATCAAAACATCGGAAAATAGAAGCGCAAAAGTTTAAGAAATAAATTTAACAAATTACTTTTTTATGAAAATTTTAATTACCGGCGGCGCAGGTTTTGTCGGTTCGCATTTGGCGGACAAACTGCACGGCGAAGGACACGAAATAACAATCATTGACGACCTTTCGACAGGACGTTACTCAAATGTCGAGCATCTCGAAGGCAAAGAGCGATTTCGTTTGATTATTGACACGGTTTTGAACGCGAAATTGATGGAAGAATTGGTTCGCGAATCGGACAGAGTTTTCCATATGGCAAGCGCGGTCGGCGTTCGTTTGATTATGGAACATCCGGTGAAAACGATTGAAACGATCTTTCGCGGAACGGATATTGTTCTCGGATTTTGTGCGCGTTATCGCAAACGAGTTTTAATTCCTTCCACCTCGGAAGTTTATGGCAAAAGCACGCAAGTTCCCTTTTGCGAAGACAACGATATTATCAAAGGTTCGACATCGAAACATCGTTGGGCGTATGCCTGTGCGAAGGAATTGGACGAATTTTTGGCGTTGGCGCATTGGAAAGAATCGCGTCTTCCAGTCGCCGTTGTCAGATTATTTAACACGGTCGGACCTCGCCAAACCGGACAATATGGAATGGTTGTGCCGAATTTTGTGAAATCTGCTATCAGAAACGAGCCTTTAATAGTTCACGGCGACGGCACACAATCGCGCTGTTTCGGTCACGTTTCGGATGTCGTCGAAGCTCTTTCTAAAATTCTCGAAACACCGGCGTGTTTCGGACAAGTTACGAACATCGGCAATGCTGAAGAAATTACGATTAAAGGATTAGCCGAAAAAGCAATTGAAATGACCGGAAGCCGCAGCGAAATCCGCTACATTCCTTACGAAGAAGCATATGGCGAAGGTTTTGAAGATATGCAAAGGCGCGTTCCGAGTTTGGAAAAAGCCAAGCGTTTAATCGGCTATCAGCCAACCCGAACGCTCGAACAAATCATCAATGACGTAGCGGAACAATTTCGTGAAGAATTAAAAACCGAAACCGCCAATGCGTAAAATGTTCAGAGTTCAAACTTTAGTTTGAAATCGACGACAAAACAAAGTGACTGTTCAAACTAACGCTTGCACTCTGAACGTGCTTAATATTTATGAAGTTTTTTAGATTTACATTATTTTCAGTGATAATTTTTGCTTTTTCCGCTCTTGCCTTCGCGCAAGATTCAGGAAGCGTCAAAGGCAAAGTCCGCACAACAAGCGGCGACGGCATTTCCGAAGTTACTGTTATAGCCCGACAGAAAGGCGAAGATATAAAATCGGTTACGACAGATGCAAAAGGTAATTTTGTGATGAGCGGATTGAAAACCGGACTTTACAATCTGGTTTTCACCAAAAGCGGCTACGGGCAAGGCGTTTTGTATAACATCGAAGTCAAAAACAAAAAAGAAACCGATCTGGGAAGTCGTCTGATTTTAACACTTGACCAAGGAACTTTGGTTTTAATAAAAGGTAGTGTTTTTAATCAAGACGGTGTGAGTCTTTTCGGCGTAAAGATTGAGATTGAAAGAATAAATTCCGACGGTTCGACGAAAAAAGTCGGCACGATTTATTCGAGCGAATCGGGTGAATTCACCTTTAAATTTCCAAAAGGCGCGGCAAAATATCGCATTACCGCTTCAGCCAAAGGCGTTTCCGCAAGCAAGGATGTCGAAGTCGAAGACGCGGCAATTTATCGGCTGGCAATTACTTTAAATATGAAAAATGGGAAGTGAGAACCGAGAGGTGGAAACTTTTTCTTTCACTTCTCATTTCTCATTTAATTAACCGTTTCCGAAATTTCTTCCAAAGGTTGAATCGTATTCGTGTTGTTCGCGTCGGTAACGATTAACGGAAATTCTTCCATAACTACTGTATCGGCAAGAGTTTGCACCCAATAAGTTCCCGGATTCGGAAAAACTACATTAACAAAAAAACTGACATTATCAGTAAAACCGCCGGGCGCGAGTTCGAGATGCGTCGGCTGTGAAGTAACGACCAAATTGTTTTTGTCGGGCGCAAGTATGCGAACTTCCGTGTGATGATTTCCCGCACCTCGCCAATGATTGACGACGGCGAATTTTATCAACGAAACCGGCAGACGCTCAACCATTATATTTTGAAAAACGCCCATCAGAGAAATTTTGTTGCCCATTTCGATACGCACATCGTCGCAGAGCAAAGTATAAACGAGTTGTAAATTTTCATTTGTCATTTGTTTCTCATCCAATTAAAGTTTCAATAGTATGGTGTTTTCATTTATCATTCATCATTCACCATTTATCATTTTCTTCTATTATTTTTTTCAAAGATAAATGTAAATGATAACTGATAACTGATAACTGATTATCCGAGTTCGATTCGTGCGTGTGAAACGATTCTCTGCAAAGCCTGTTCGACAACAGAAGTTTGCGGATGCCGCACGAGAATAAAACCTTCGCCTTCGTAGCTGATTGATGCGGATTGTCCGATGTTTGGAATTTTCACGTCAACGACCAAATCGCCGACTTCGGCGTGAATTTTGTCCAACCCGTGAACGGCTTTGACACGCCCTTTGCCTTGACCGCGCAGAAACGCTGCGCCAACAGCATATTTGCGTTCCGGCGGCGGTTCAAATTCGTCAAAGGCGCGAAGCCGAACCCAAGCATTGTAAAAATCCTTGTCGTGCGCCAGCGAATTGAGCGTCATAATTTGCGCTCCGGGCGGACGCGCCGCAACTTCCGAAATCGCCACGCTTCCATCACGGCGGCGAACCCACTCAAGATGAGTCAAGCCCGTTTCGATTCCCAAAACTTCGAGCGCACGTTTTCCCGCCGCACGAATATCGTCAAATTGCGCGTCGTCAATTTCACGCGGAAGCACGACGCACCATTGAATCCAAGGATTTCGCATCACTTCGAGCGGTGTCGGATAATAGCGCGTCAAAGAATGCCAGACGGCTTTTCCCTTTATCGAAACGGTTTCAAACGAATACTCATCGCCAACAATAAACTCTTCGATAATCGCTTCGCTGTGCAGATTCGGCGCAACAACTTTCAATGCTTCCGCAAGCGATTCGGCATCTTTCACTTGAAAAGTTGATTGCGCTCCCGCGCCTGCAAGCGGTTTCAGCACAAGTGGAAAACCGATTTCATTGGCAAAATTCCAAGCATCGGCATCAGATTTTACGCGCCGAAATTTCGCACACGGAACGCCGCCTTCGTGAAAAACCTGTTTCATCGTGGCTTTGTCCCGAAAATTTTTCGCCACCGCGACATTCATTCCGCCGAGTCCGAGTTCGGCTCGCGCTTCGGCTAATTGAACTTGAATCTGTTCCATCGCACCGACAATCCTGTCAATTTTCCCGACTTGTGATTCCAAACCGCGAAAAGCATTGACAATATCGCGTGTTTCGAGTGCATTTCCAGTCTGCCAAAACGCCGCGATTTTACTCCGAATTTCCGGCGCGAGATTTTCCTGTGCATCTTGGCTGATTAAACACAAACGAATATCAGGCATTTCGGCAAACGCCTTGATAAAACGAACCGCGCCGTCCGAAAAAAACGGCGCAATGTAAGCAATAGTTCTCATAATTTGGAGCGCGGGCATCTCTGCCCGCCGCCATTCGAGCGAAGCGATGAATGGCGAAAGCGTTTGCTGACTTTAAACTTTCAGTTAATCGAGGCGTTACATCCGTTCTTGCTTCGCTCGAACGGACGTGCGGGCAGAGATGCCCGCGCTCCAATTATTTAAGCCGCGCCGTTTTTCTTAAACCAATCAAGCATTTTTGCCCAAGCATCGGTCGCAGATTCTTTGTTGTAACTCGGACGATAATCGGCATTAAACCCGTGTTGCGCGTTTGGGTAA
>CALMEH010000489.1 GCA_937863115.1 uncultured Acidobacteriota bacterium | reverse complement strand
AAAGTCGTAATCGTGCGCTCGTTGCCGCCGTTTGCATCAATGGTCAGAATAGTTGTGATTTCGCCAAGCCGCACTAAAGCAATCTGTTTGCCGTCGGGCGAAATTGACAGAGTGCTGACGTTTTCCGCGAGTCGTTGCGGTTCATCGCCAAGCAGGGAAAGTTTATACAAACCGCTTTTCTGCGGTTCGGAAACATTATTGAAAATGTAATAAACATAGCTGTTATCGGGTGCAAAAGCGAAAGCCCAAAACGAGCCTTTCGTTGGCAGAGTTAATTTTTTTGCGACGGTTGCCGAAATTTGCCGCGCCCACAAAACTACGCCGTCGTTTTCAACTGTCGGATACAAAATATATGTCCCGTCGGGCGAAACAGCCGTGCCGCTGATGACTTTGCCGTTGTTTGTGATTCGGGTTACGCGCACAGTTTCGGCTGAAAATTGCGGTTGGACGCTTTTTGAGAAGTAATATTTATAACCGAAAAAAGCTAAAACAAGCACGATAATTGCCGCGCCCGTGAAAACTGCAACTCTCGTGAAATTGGTTTTTTTGATGGAAGGCGGATTGATTAGTTTGACGGCTTGAGGTTGATTTTCGTCCGTTTCTTCAAATTCTTCGATGATAATTTCGTGCGTGGTTTCGCGGACAAAGAGAGTTTCGTCCGGCTCACGCACCACGCGCACGGGCGAAACGAAACTGTAACCGCGTCGCGGAATTGTTTTGATGAATTCGTTTTCGGGTTTTTCGTCAAGAATCCGGCGCAGAGCCGAAATGCCTTTCTTCAAAGTCGCCTGTTCAACAAAAGTTCCTGCCCAAACCTTGTCCAAAAGCTCGTCGTGTTCCAAAATTCGCCCACCGTTTTCGACCATAAACAGCAAAAGGTCAAAATTTCTCGCCGAAAGCGGAACTTTTTCATCATTTTTTGACAAAGCACGCCGCCGAGCGTCAAGCCGAAACTCGCTAAACTCATAAAAGCAGAAATCTTTGCCTTCCATAAACTAAAGAATAATTGAACTTAACTGCCTTCACGTTAATTCACGCTAATTCACCTTAAAGTTTCACGTTTTGTGCCGACTAATTCCGAATTAAAGGACGACATTCACCATTCAGTTCTGCCAAATTGGAAATGTGGAAAACGAAAGCCTTCCGCAAGTTAAGTAAAAATTAAATGGATTTTAGCGCAAGTGGAGCGAAAAGGGAAACGAATGAAGAAACATCGGTTGGTAAAGATAACAGTCAGAACGCGGGAAATTATCTCTTTGCGAAAAGATGCGGCAGACGAAATTAAAACTTCGGTTTGTCCGATTTGCCACGCGCCGTTGGCGACAGAAAAAGTTGTCGCCAACGCCGAACTCACGCCAGCCGAATTTTCCGACAATCAAATTAAAAAATTAAAAGGAGATTTATAAATGACCGAAGCAATGAATTTTTTTCAATCAATATTTATGTTCAAAAGTTTTACGCCAATCAGCATCAGCAAGGCGGAAATCGAATTGGCGGTTTCGTTGAAAAGCGAAGCCCGAAAGCTCGCGGCAATAGCTGGCGAAGAAATGTTAAACGGACAAAAGGCGCAAGTTTTGGCGTTTGAAGCGGCGGATAAAGATAAAACCCGAATTTTTGCTGAAATCGCCGTTTGGCATCACAACCGCGCCCAAGAAAAATATCGCAAATCTGCCGCGAGATTTGAAGAAGCCGGAAAAATTCAAACTGCAAAACGCAAAGCATTTAATTCAATGAGCAAAGAGATGACACGACGCGGCGCGGAAGCTGAATCGGCGGTAAATCTTTTGAATGATTTTCTAAAACAAAACGAGGAGAAATAAAAAAATGAAACAACAAAACAAACTGAACGCAATTTTTATAATTTTGGTCGCAATCGCTTTAGGCTTGGCTTGCGGCGGAATACAAACCGAAGAAGCCAATAAAATCGTTAGTCAAGCGAACAAAAAACTTGATGAGGCAAAGGATTTATACGGCAAAACCGAAACGCGCAACAAAGAGCTTTTCAGCCCGAATATTCAAACTTATCAACAGCTTCAGTCTTATAAATCAAACAAAAGCGGCGAAGCAAAATCAATCGTCAGCGATTACGAAAAAGTTTCTGAAATGTTGAAGGACGTTTCCAAACAATACGACGACATTTCGCGGATGAATTTGGACGAAAAATACAAGGAATACGCCAAATTGAAGTCGGATGAATACGCCAAACGCGCCGAAGCCATCGGCGTTCGCAAAGGCAACGCCCAAGCCTTCGCGGAAATTGATGACCCGAAGACAATGACGGCGAAATTTGACGAAAATAATTCAAAATCCGACCGGCTTTTCAAAGACGCTGAAGAACTTGGCGCAAAAGCCAAAAAAATCGAAGAAGAAAACAAGGAAATTTTTAAGGAAGTATAGAAGTATAAAAAAGGAGAAAAGCTATGAAAAACACATATTTTAGAACATTCGCAACGACATTTTTATCAATTTTCGCAGTCATATTCGGTCTGACAATGTTGGCAAACGCCGCCGTCAAGCCCGATTTGATGAGCAAAGCAGCAAACGGCGATAACGGCAACGGAACTTCGCAAAAAGTTTCTGTCAGCGGCGATGGGCGTTACGTTGTCTTTGAAAGCGCGGCGACAAATTTGGTCAGCGGCGTAACCGATACGAATAATTCTGCCGACATTTTTCTGCGCGACACGCAAACCGGAACGCTGCGCTGTATCAGTTTGGCGACTTCGACGACGACCGGAAACAGTTTTTCCGTAAATCCGATAATTTCGGCAAACGGGCGTTATGTTGTCTTTGCCAGCGGCGCGACAAATTTGGTTTCAATCAACGATATGAACAATAATTTGGACGTTTTTCGTTACGATATTGTAACGAATCAAATGCAACTCGTCAGCGTGAGTGTTTTGGGAACAAGCACCGGAAATGGCATTTCGGGAAATACTCAAGGCGGTTGGCACGTTTACGATATGAGCGACGACGGACGTTTCGTGGCTTTTATGAGCAACGCTTTCGACTTAACTTTTATTAACGATACAAACGCCAAAAGCGACATTTTTATACGCGATATGCAAACCGGATTCACTCGCCTTGCCAGCATTAACAATTCCGGCACAAATTCGGGAAATGATGAAAGCGTTGACCCAAGCATTACGGCGGACGGTCAGATGATTGCATTTACGAGTTTGGCAAATAATATCACCGCACTTGATGACAACGCGCAATATGACATTTACGTTTATAATTATCAAACTCAGGTTACGAAATGTGCTTCGTTGGCAGTGTCCGGCACAAGCACCGGCACTTTCAGTTCTTTTTCCGCCGTCATTAGCAAAAATGGAACGCGAGTCGCATATTCCAGCGCGGCGCACGATTTGACGAATATTCCAATTCCTTTTAACAAT
>CALMEH010000488.1 GCA_937863115.1 uncultured Acidobacteriota bacterium | reverse complement strand
GACATTATCAGCCATTGAAACGCGATTTCGGAATTGCCGATTTTTGTGAAATTAAACGCTTTGTCGAGTTCCGACATTTTTTCTAAACTCAATGTTTCCGGCATTTTTCGCAAGAAATGAAGCCATTCCTGCGTTGTCCAATCTTTTGTCATCAGCGCGTTTGCCGGAGTTTTTCCACTCATAAAACTTTCAACCTGCATTTCGACTTTCGTAAATGCGTCCGATTTCGGATTCGGCGCGTTTTTCGGCAAACCGGCTTTGTAAATCCATTCGTCAACGTCTGTGCGTGAAACTGTGTTCGGATAAACTTCGAGCAGATTTTTCTGTAAATACGCAACAAAAGTTTCGGTCGTAATGCTTTGAAATGAATGTTTAGCGAAATATCCGCGCACGAATTTATCGAATTTATCGCGTCCGAAACTTTCTTCGAGCCAACGCAAAAGCAATGCGCCTTTTTCATACGGAACGCCCGTCAAACCGTCGTCCGGGTCGCGTCCTTTTAAGTCAACGTGCAAAGTTTGGTCGTTTTCCGACATTTCCGACATTTCGTTTATCAGTTCGCGTTTGCCGAGCGTCGCTTCCATTTCGCGCCGATTTACGCCATAGACGGCTTCGATAATTCGGCGTTCGAGATACGTTGTAAAACCTTCATTCAACCAAAAATCGCGCCAAGTCGCATTTGTTACCAAATTTCCAGACCAAGAATGTGCGAGTTCATGCGCGACGAGTGAAACTAAACTTTTATCGCCCGCCAAAATCGTCGGCGTGGCAAATGTGAGCATCGGGTTTTCCATTCCGCCGAAGGGAAATGACGGTGGCAAAACCAGCAAATCGTATCTGCCCCAAGCATATTTGCCGTAAATTTTTTCGGTTTCTTCAACCATTTTTTCGGTGTCCGTAAGTTCAAAAGACGCTTTTGCCATCATCGAAGGTTCGGTATAAACGCCGGTTCGTTTGCCCAAACTCTTAAATTCAAGGTCGCCGACGGCAATTGCAATCAAATACGGCGGAATCGCTTTGTTCATCGTAAAACGATAATCGCCGTTTCTTTTCGCAGTTTGCGAATTTCCCGCCGCGCTCATTACGACAAGCAGATTTTTCGGTGTGCGAACACGCGCCGAATACGTTACGCGAATTTGCGGCGAATCTTGAAGCGGAATAAACGAACGAGCGTGAATTGCTTGCGCTTGCGAGAACATAAACGGTTGATTTTTCCCCGCAGTTTGTGCCGGATCGAGCCATTGTAAGCCCGAAGCCGTCGGATTTGTTGAATAAAAAATCCGCACTTGTTTAGCATTTGCCGGAAGTTTTATTGTCAGCGGTGCGCCCAAGATTTTATCAACCGAGCCGAGTTCAAATGTTGTTGGTTTAAAGGTGCTTCCATTGACGGAAGTTTCGACTTTTTCAATGTTTAAATCCCGTGTATCCAAAATCAATGGCGCGTTTTTGTCCGCGCGGACGATGTTCAAAGTTGCCGTGCCTTTAATTGATTTTTGCTCAAACAACACCGTCCAACCGAGGTCAACGTGGCTGACGCGCACCTTGTTCGGTTTCGCATAAGAATGAATGTCGTCGGCAAAAGTTTGTGCGTTTGCGGTAAAAATTACGCCGAAAACGAGCACAAAAACCGCTAATGTTACTTGTATCTTCATTTTTTATTTTCTCCGTTCAGATTGTTCTGACATTTTCTTTGATTATAGATTCAGTTTGCGAAAAATGCGATGCCGCGAAAAAAAGAATTGGTTAAATTAAAGCAACTCAAGTGTTTCGCTCAAATCGGCTTGCAACTTATCTTCAAAAAGTGCATCCTAGAAAAGTTAATTCTGCTCTCGCGCATCAACGGTGATGCGTTCGTTCGATAAAATTTTTGATTTAACGGCGTTTTGGATAGTTCGAGAGCAGATGTTTTTTTTAGTTACAGAAGTTGCTTTTTCTAAAGCATCCGAGACGCAATACTTCGCCACGACAACCGTTTCCCGAAGCAATTCCGAATTCGACACTTCTTTTGACCTTTCGCCTGAAATAAGTGCGGAAACACAAATAAAATACAAAAATATTATGAAACTTTATGTAGGGAATCTTTCCTTTGATACAACCAATTCAGATTTAGAGCAAGCATTCGGTGAATTCGGCACGGTCGAATCGGCAAACGTCGTTGAAGACCGCGACACAGGACGTTCGCGCGGCTTCGGCTTCGTCGAAATGTCGTCGAAAGAAGAAGGCGAAAATGCCATCGAACAATTAAACGGCACGGAATTTAACGGACGCAATTTAACTGTTAATGAAGCCAAACCGCGTGAAAACAGCGGCGGCGGCGGAAATCGCGGCGGCGGCGGACGCGGCGGCTACGGCGGCGGCGGAAATCGCGGCGGCGGCGGCGGCGGACGCGGCGGTTACGGCGGCGGTTCGCGTTGGTAATTTCAGCGTAAATTAAACGAAAAATGCTTGAA
>CALMEH010000487.1 GCA_937863115.1 uncultured Acidobacteriota bacterium | reverse complement strand
ATTTCAGTCGCCGGAGAAACTTTAACTTCTGAAACAGACTCGGAAATCACTTCGGTTTTTCCTTCGCTCATACCTTTTTTCTTGCCTAAAAAACTGTTCAGAATTGATGTTGCCGACGGACTATTTGATGAAACTTCTTGATTTGTATTCATAATTTTGTAAAACCAAAATTGGCTGATATTTGCTAACCGCTTATTTTTTTATCAACCGCCACGCTCTCCTTTCCAACGCCGCAAACAACTGTTAAAACCTTCCTGCTTAAAATACAAATCGCGCTCAACGGTTAATCCTTGAATCTTGATTTCTTCGAGTTGCTTCAAAGTAAAATAGCCCCATTCTTTTTCCAGTCCGATGACATAACCGAAAAACAAAAAATCGTCACCTTCCGGCTCGCCTTCGATGACAAACCACGTCCAATTTCCGGCGGGAAAAAAGTATTTGAGGTAAACGATTTTGTCTTCAATTCCCTCTTGTTCGTAAAGTTTCGGCAGTTGTTCGCGTAGTTCGGTTGGCAGTAATTCCATAATTTTTGTTTTAAAATAAGCTCGGCTGTTCAGACGAATTTTGCCTGCCGCTTACTTTTTGAAAAATTTCCTGCGCCAAAGCCGATTGCCACTGTTTAGGTTGGGAAATTGGGATACTTTCTTTTTTGTTTGGCTTTTCCGTTTTCTGGAGACGTTTTTTCTGTTCTTTTTCGGCAATCGCTCTTTCGGTTTCTTCACGGTAAATCCAGCAGGTTTGCACCGCCAAAATTGCTTTGAGCCACGATTTCAGTTTGCCGTGCCTGGCGATGACGGCATCAGGCTCGTAAGTGATCTGCTCGATTTCATCGGCAAGTTCGCCGCACATTTTGCGGACTCTTTCATTTTCGGTTGAAAGATTTACCCGGTCTGGCATCCGGCGGGCGAAATCTACGAGATAAAAAACCGATGTGAGAGTTGCGTCCCTGTGGCGCGAAAACAGATTTGAGTCATATTCTTTACCAGCCAGATGGACTTCTTCATCGAGTTTGACCACGCTCCAATCTTTAGGCGGCAGAGGCTTCTTTTTAATCAATGCGGCGGCGAACATTCGGTAAAGTTCGTCGCGGGCGTAAAGTTTTTCAGACGGCATTCGATTTTGTCCGCCGTTTTGTCCGCCGCTTTTTTGTTTGTGCTTGGCTTAGAGCATTTGCAAGGTTTTCAGGTGTGCAGTAACTCGAACGGGTTGTTCCCGATTCAAGGTCAAAATAAGTCGCAAAACGTCTTAAATTGTTGGTCAACAAAAGTTCGGTCAGCATTTCGCCGATCTCGACGGCGACGCGTTGGTTGATATTTAAATTTTGTTCGCCCAAACGAATCATTTCCGCACAAGATAGACGCTCTGTATTTTCACGCCGCGCTGAAATGATTTGGTTTTCGAGCAATTCGGGATGAATTAGCGAAGGCGCGGGCAGTTTTTTGCAAATAGTTTCGGTTGAAAAATGATTTTCGGCTTTTTCTCGCCCTGTTTCCGAGCCGATCAGAACCTGACCCGAATTTTTGCCGTTTCCGCCGTCAATCCACCAGACTTCGGGCGCATTAAAAGAAATGTATTTGTTTGATTCTTCGAGCGAGCGGTGAATTTCTTGCCGCGCCAAATGGTTGTCAACACAGCCGACTAAAACCGTTAATTCTTTATAACCGTTACGAATTGGCTTAATATGCTTTTCAAATTCGAGTTTTTCGTTGGCGTAAAACACTTCCAACCCCCAAGCGGGCGTGATGCGCTCAGCCAAAGTTTGTGCCTTAAACCTGTCAATCTCGGCGGCACAAAAATTACTACGCGGGATATTGCCTCTTTCCACAATGTCAGGGTCAATAATGGTCAATTGGGCGGCTTTGCCGATTCTCTTGAGTTCAAAAAGAAGCCGTGCCAGATTCATCGCCGCGAAAGAACCCGTGCCGCCCGCGCCGATTAGGAAGATGTTGATAGTATTAAATTCTTTCGGCAAAACGAGCACCGCTCGCGCAAAACTTAAATCGAGATTCATTTCCATTGTTTCCTGATTACTTGTTCGATCAAATTCAA
>CALMEH010000486.1 GCA_937863115.1 uncultured Acidobacteriota bacterium | reverse complement strand
TAACGGCGCGGCGATGCAGAGAATTGCGCGTTTGAATGCCGACGGCAACCTTGACAACACTTTTACTAACAGCGGAACGATCACCAATACTGTCGTGAATGATGTTGAACTTTTGACTGACAATCGTATTCTCGCAGGTTCGACAACCTCGACACTTATTAATCCGCTGTTGCGCTTCAGCAGCGAAGGCCCCTTCGTTTCGGCTTTTGTCGTTCGAGCAAACAGAGGCGGAACGATTCGTAAAGTTTTACAACAAACGGACGGAAAAATTATCATTGCCGGCGAATTTCTCTACGTCAACGGTATCGAACGTCATTCGATGGCGCGGCTCAACGCGGACGGTTCGCTAGATTCGTCCTTTGTTCCCTACTTTAGCAACAATTCGCCGCTTCCGATTATTCAAACGATTGCCTTACAATCGGACGGCAAAATAATCGTCGGCGCGTGGCACGGAATCGTTCTGCAAAGATTGAACACGGACGGCTCGCAAGACACGAGTTTTGTTTCGCCTCTGACTTCGAGTAGTCAAGTTTATGATGTTTTGGTGCAGGCGGACGGAAAAATTCTTGTCGGCGGAAATATGGTTTTCGCTCTTCCGAAAATCGCCAGATTCAATGCTGATGGTAGCCGCGATATGACTTTCAATCTGCCGCAGCCGGACGGAATAGTTTATAAAATTCTGATTCAACCGAACGACGGAAAAATTCTCGTCGGCGGTATATTTACAACAATCGGCGACATTGGAATTCGCCGAGGAATCGCGCGTTACAATGTTAATGGAGGACTCGATAACACTTTTGTTCCGCCCAACCCGAATATTGCCGTCTATAATATGGAGTTACAGACGGACGGAAAAATCGTTATCGTCGGCAACGGGGCACGCCGATTGAATGCGGACGGAACACTCGACAATTCATTAAATTTATCAGCAAATTCACAGGTCAATGCAATTAAAATTCAGCCCGACGGAAGAATTATTGTCGGCGGCGGATTCAGTCTTATCGGCGGCATCGCGAGAAACGGCATCGCTCGTTTTAAAGCAACTGGCGCGATTGACACCGGTTTTCTGACTTTTTCTAATCGAGACGTTTGGGATATTCAAATGCAAACGGACGGTAAAATCTTGGTCGGCGGCGGATTCAGCAAAATAAATGGTGTCTCCAGTGTTCGCGTCGCTCGACTTTTGAACGCTCCTGCTCCTGATAGAACACTATTCGATTACGATGGTGACGGCAAAGCTGATGTTTCCGTTTTCCGTCCGTCAGAAAATCGTTGGTATATCTTTAGAAGTTCCGACGGCGTGATCTCGCAAACTGCTTTTGCGATTACAGATGACAAACCTGT
>CALMEH010000485.1 GCA_937863115.1 uncultured Acidobacteriota bacterium | reverse complement strand
TGCTTGCCGCTTTTTGTTTAATGATTGTATAAACTCGCGCCAATGTTTTCTTTTCGCGTCTGATGTCGCTGACCGCATCGCCCACGCCCAGAGATTTTTTGAATTTCAGACGAAAGAGCGATTCCTTTAAGCTGTCGGCTTGTTCGGTCAATTCTTCGACGCTCATCTCATGGAGTTGCGCCATTAAATCTTTCTTTTTCATAAACTTAAACAATGCCTCCTTCCAAATCGGTGCGCGTTACAAACTTCGTCTTAATCGGAAGTTTTTGCGCCGCGAGTGCCATTGCTTCACGCGCTAATTGTTCAGGAACACCTTGAATTTCATACAAAATTCTGCCCGGTTTGACAACAGCAACCCAATGATCCGGCGCACCTTTCCCGCCGGTTTTTTCGTAATCGGCTTGTCGGGAAACATACGAATCCAGACTTTTCCGCCCCGTTTGATGTGGCGCGTCATTGCAATACGAGCCGCTTCGATTTGGCGGTCGGTTATCCAAGCCGCTTCTAAAGTTTTGAGTCCGAATTCACCGAAATTCAACTTATCGCCGCGAGACGCTACGCCGCGCATACGACCTTTCATCACTCTTCGGTGCTTCACCTTTTTCGGCATTAACATAATTTTATCCTCTGATTGTTGATTTTTGAGATTTATTAAATTCAAAAATCAACAATCAATAATCTATCTTCTACCGCCTCTATTATCGTTTCTGTTATCGCCTCGATCACGTCGTGGCGGTCTGCGGTCTCCTCCGCGTCCACCTTGTTGCACTTTAACTTCATTCATCGGATCTGTCGTTGTTCCGCGTGCCATCGAAGCATTCGGATCGAGCAGTTCACCGCGATAAATCCAAACTTTTACACCGATAATTCCAAATGTCGTCAAGGCTTCGGCAAATCCGTAATCAATGTCGGCGCGAAGCGTGTGCAACGGCAGACGACCTTCCAAACTCCATTCGGTTCGGGCAATTTCCGCACCGTTCAAACGTCCGGCAATCATTACCTTGATGCCTTGTGCTCCGAAGCGTTGCGATTCTTCCATCGTTTTTTTCATCGCACGGCGAAAAGCAATACGCTTTTCAAGCTGTTGAGCGATTTTTTCCGCTTGAAGCTGTGCATTAAGTTCGGGATGCCGAATTTCTTGAATCGAAATCAAAACTTCGCGTCCAGTTTTCTTCGACAAATCTTCGCGCAATTTTTCAATATCGGCACCTTTTCGTCCGATGATAATTCCGGGACGCGAGGTATAAATAATGATTTTCAACCGGTTTGCGGCGCGTTCAATATCAATGTGCGAAACGCCTGCTCCCGAAAAACGCTTTTTCAAATCGCGTTTCAATTTCAAATCTTCCGCCAAAAACTCGGCAAATTCGGCTTTCGCATACCAATGCGAGTGCCAATCTTTGTTATATCCGACTCGAAAGCCGTATGGATGAACTTTTTGTCCCATAATCTTGATTTGGGATTTAAGATTGCGGATTGCGGATTTTGAAAACCCGCAATCCGCAATCCGCAATCCGCAATTACACTACTGTTTTTCCAAATCCTCGTTAATCTTTTCCTGCGCTTCATCTGCCGGAGCAGTTTCGTTCTTTTCAGCCGGAGTTTGCGAAGTTGCGTCTTTTGTATCGGCGATTTCAGATTCCGATTTAACATCTTCCGTTTCTACAGCTTTCGTTTTTGCCGCTTTCGGGTTTTCAACTTCAACAGTTTCTGCCTCGGCTTTCAGCATTTCCAATTCTTCAACAGACTTTTTGCTTTTTGCTTTCTTTTCAGTCGTCGGTTTTGCTTTCTTTTCGCCTGTGTCTTCCGTGTTCAGTTTCGCTTTTTTAACCGGCTTTTCTATTTCTTTTCCTTCGGGTTTATCGCTTGAAACCAAAATCGTAATGTGGCAATAATGACGCTGTTCACGATAAGCGCGACCTTGCGGCGCGGGACGCATTCGGCGACGATTTTTATGTGCGCCCATATCAACGAAGCAGGTTTTCACATACAAATCATCGGGGTCAATCGCAATATTCGCCTGTTCCGCCTGATAAGTCGCATTGGCTATTGCCGAGCGTAAAGTTTTCGCAATCGGATCAGCCGCGCGTTTGTCGGTAAATTTCAAAATGTTCAAGGCTTGCGAAACATTCCGCCCGCGAATTAAATCAATCACGAGCCGCGCCTTTCGCGGCGAACCTTTTAAATGTCTTGTTTTTGCTATTGCTTCCATTTTTTTAAGTTTCTGGTTTCTGGTTTCTCGTTTCTTGTGTTTTGACTAGAAACGAGAAACCAGAAACTTATTTTCGTTTCGCCATTTTCTCTGCTTTCGTTCCCGGATGTCCTTTAAAAACGCGCGTTGGCGAAAATTCTCCGAGTTTGTGTCCGACCATATTTTCCGTAACATACACGGGAATATGACGTTTGCCGTTGTGAACGCCGAAGGTCAAACCGACCATTTCCGGCGAAATCGTCGAACGGCGCGACCAAGTTTTAATCGCCTGTGGTTTCTTTCCGCTTTCGGCAATCTTCTTCAAAACTTTCTGGACACTCAAATCAATAAACGGTCCTTTTTTTACTGAACGTGGCATATTTTTATTTGCGATTTGCGATTTTCGATTTGCGATTGCTATTGATTCCTAAAAATCGCAAATCGCAAATTGGAAATTGCAAATAAATTATTTCTTTCTCCTATCGCGCACAATCATATTGCTCGTGCGTTTGTTTCTGCGCGTTTTGTAGCCGCGAGTCGGTTGTCCCCAAGGGGTAACCGGATGGCGACCGCCCGAAGTTTTACCTTCCCCGCCGCCGTGTGGGTGATCAACCGGATTCATTGCTACGCCGCGAACTTTCGGGCGTTTGCCCATCCAACGCGAACGTCCGGCTTTGCCTAAAGAAACATTTTCGTTTTCCGTGTTTCCGACTTGTCCAACGGTTGCCATACAAACAACGGGAACGCGGCGAACTTCGCCTGAAGGCATTCTAAGTTGTGCAAAATCGCCTTCCTTTGCAACAATTTGTGCAAAACCACCGGCGGAACGAACCATCTGACCGCCTTTTCCGGGGCGCAATTCGATGTTATGAATCTGCGTTCCGTTCGGAATGTTTGCAATCGGCAAAGCATTTCCCGGCAAAATATCTGCTTCCGGTCCGCTTAGAACTTTCGAACCTACTTTGATGCCGACCGGTGCGATAATATAACGCTTTTCGCCGTCTGCATAAGTTATCAAAGCAATATGCGCCGAACGATTCGGGTCATACTCAATCTGCGTAACACTGCCCGGAATACCGATTTTGTTGCGTTTAAAGTCAATAATGCGATAATGGCGTTTATGACCGCCACCGCGCCGACGAACTGTTATGCGTCCGTCATTGTTACGCCCTGAAATTCTTGTTTTCGGCTCCAGCAATGATTTTTCGGGTTTTGCTTTCGGAGTCAATTCATCCCGCGTCAAATATGTTTGATAACGCCTTGCGGGTGATGTCGGTTTTAATCTTTTAATTCCCATAATAATTTGTCTTTTGTTCTTTGTCTTTCGTTAGTTGAATTTATTTCGAGTTTCAATAAAAATTCAACTGACGAAGGACAAAGGACGACTGACTAAATCGCTTCCGCGTAATCTACAAACGGTTCGCCTTTTTGCAATGTAACGTAAGCCTTTTTCCAGCTTGCGCGGCGACCTTCGTAACGTCCGCGTTTTTTCATTTTGCCTTGATATTGAATCGTGCGAATCTTAGCGACTTTTACGCCGAAGATTTCTTCAACCGCACGTCTGATGTCATTTTTTCCGGCTTTTGTATTGATGCGGAACGTCAAAATCTGTCCCGTTTCATCGTCACCGCTACTTGCTTCCTTCAACAAAACCGATTTTTCGGTTACGAGCGGCGTTTTCAAAATATCCCAAACACTAAGTTGTTCTGTCATAATTATTCAGCCTCCTTTTGTGTTTCTTCAGCCGGAGTTTCCGCCGTTGTTTCTTCTGCTACGGTTTCGTCAATTGCGGGAGCGATTTCTTCGGCTTTTACTTCTTCCACCGGAACTTCTTCTTTAGCTTTTTTCTCGGCTTTCGGCTTGGCTTCTTTTTTCGCTTTCGGCGTTTCTTCGGCTTTGATTTCTTCAATCTTTGCCTCGGTTTCGCCGCGCTCACGTTTCGGGTCAAGCAAATTGCTCAATTCTTCAATCGCGGCTTTTGAAATTACGAGTTTTTCGTGATAAATAATGTCGTAAATATTCAAGCCGAAACTGTTTGTAACCTTTGTTTTTTCGACATTACGCGATGATAAAATCAAATTTGTATTATCAAGCGAATCAACAATCAAAGTTTTAACGGGCTTTTTGCTCGTCGCCAGATTCAATCCGCCAATGGCATTTACAAAATCCTTCGTCTTTGCAGTTTCAAAAGTCATTTCGTCAACGACAATCAAATTTCCTTCACGCAATCTCTCGGATAAAGCCGAACGCAACGCACCGCGACGCATTTTCTTGGGCATATTATATGACCAATCGCGCGGCTGAGGTCCATGGACGTTTCCGCCGCCTTTCCACAGAGGCGAACGAAGCGACGCAATTCGTGCGCGTCCCGTTCCTTTCTGTTTCCAAAGTTTGCGCCCCGAACCGGAAACATTGCCACGAGTTTTCGTCGCTGACGTTCCTTGTCGTCCGTTTGCCTGATAATTTATAACCGCCGCGTGAATTAACGATTCGTTTAACGCGACACCGAAAACGGCATCCGAAAGCGTTACTTCACCAACTTCTTTGTTGTTCAAATTGCGAACCTTTACGGTAGGCATAATATTCTCCGTTTGTGGTCAGTGGTCAATGGTCAGTTCTTACTGCCAATTGCCTACTGCCGACTTGATTTTTTTACTATTACTAAACTTCCATTCGCGCCCGGAACTGCACCTTTTACCAATAAAAGATTGTTTTCGGCATCAACTCGTGCGATAGTTAAACCTCTCACAGTTACACGTTCATCGCCCATATGTCCCGACGATTTCGTCCCTTTGATAACACGTGACGGATAAGCGGATTGACCGATTGACCCCGGTTCGCGGATATTCATCGAGCCGTGCGACATCGGACCGCGGCTAAAATTATGACGCTTAATGGTTCCTGCAAAACCGCGACCTTTAGATTTTCCGATGACTTCGATTTTATCGCCGTCAGCAAAAAGATCAACTTTTATTTGGTCACCGATTTCCGCTTCCGGCTCGCCAACCAAACGAATTTCCTTCAAAACTCTAGTTGGCGGCATTCCTGCTCCCGTTTTCTCAAAATGTCCGCGCATCGGCTTTGTAACATTTTTTAACTTAATCGGCTTATCCTCAACCAATCCGAGTTGGACGGCATTGTAACCGTCTTTGCCCGCCGCACTTTTTGTCTGGACGACAACGCAAGGTCCTGCTTTGATAACAGTAACAGGTGTAACCGTTCCGTCTTCCGCAAAAATCTGCGTCATTCCAACTTTTCTACCAATGATTCCGCTTATCATATATCTTCTTTAGTTTCTGGTTTCTGGTTTCCGGTTTCCGATCTTTCAACGAGAAACCGGAAACCAAAAACCAGAAACTAACTATTTACCGAATGCTTTAATTTCAACATCAACACCGGCGGGTAAATCCAATTTCATCAACGCATCAACCGTTTCAGCGGTCGGGTCAAGAATGTCCATCAGACGTTTGTGCGTTCTGATTTCAAACTGCTCACGCGATTTTTTGTCAACGTGCGGCGAACGCAAAACCGTCCATTTATTTTTAATGGTCGGAAGGGGAATCGGTCCCGCAATGCGTGCGCCCGTTCGTTTTGCAGTTTCAACGATTTCAACCGTTGACTGGTCTAAAACACGATGATCGTAAGCCTTTAACTTGATGCGAATTTTTTCGTTCAACATAATTTCTGTTTTGAGTCCCGCCTTTAGGCGGAACTTTTCCGCCTAAAGGCGGGACTCTAAACTATTCTAC
>CALMEH010000484.1 GCA_937863115.1 uncultured Acidobacteriota bacterium | reverse complement strand
GATTACGATTGACGGTTCGACCGATTTGGCTTTTACCGAAGACGTTACAAAACGCTTTGAATCGTGCGGTTGGCACGTTTCCGAAGTCGCGGACGGCAATGATTTGAAGGCAATCGAAAAGGCAATCAAAGAAGCGCAAAAAATTAAAGATAAACCGAAATTAATTCGCGTGAAAACGATTATCGGCTTCGGAATGCCGAAAGCCGGAACGTCGAAAGCGCACTCTGACGCGCCGGGCGAAGATGCTGTGAAGGAAACGAAACGAAATCTGAATTGGGACGAAAACGCGCAGTTTTTTATTCCGAAAGAAGCGTTGGCAGTTTTCCGCGAAGCCGTAAAATCTGGCACAACATCAGAAAAAGAATGGGAAACGCTCGTTAAAAAATACGAAAAAGAATTTCCCGAACTCGGAAAGACTTTGAAGGACACGCGCAAAAACGAATTGCCGAAAGATTGGGAAAAATCTCTGCCAACATTTGACGGTGTTGAAGCAAAAGCAACACGCGCATATTCGGGCGAAATTATCAACGCGATTGCCGCGACAATTCCGCAAATGATCGGCGGTTCGGCTGATCTTGCGCCGTCGAACAACACGATGATCAAGGATTCGACCGATTTTCAGTTCGGCAAATACGAAGGTCGAAATCTGCATTACGGCATCCGCGAACACGCGATGGGCGCGGCGATGAACGGAATGGCACTTTACGGCAGCGTGATTCCTTACGGCGGAACTTTCCAGACTTTTTCGGATTATATGCGCCCGACGATTCGCCTCGCCGCGCTGTCGCACATTCAAACGATTTTCGTTTTCACGCACGATTCAATCGGCTTGGGCGAAGACGGTCCGACGCATCAATCTGTCGAACATCTCGCCGCGCTTCGTGCAATTCCGAATCTCGCCGTCATTCGCCCGTGCGACGCACACGAAACCCGCGAAGCGTGGCGAGCCGCGCTTTTGCGAAATCACGCGCCAACCGCGTTCGCTTTTTCACGCCAAAAAGTCGCGTTAATTGACCGCAAAAAATACGCCGATGCCAAAGGTTTGCACAAAGGCGCGTATATTTTAGCCGAAGCCGAAAATAAAAAAGGCAAAAAAGCCGTGCCGAAATTATTGATTATTGCGACAGGTTCGGAAGTCGGTCTGGCAATGGAAGCGCGTGAAAAACTCAATGCTTCGGGAACGCCGACGCGCGTCGTTTCAATGCCGTGCTGGGAATTTTTCGACGAACAATCAGATGCCTACAAAGAATCGGTTTTGCCGAAAAGCCTAAAAGCGCGTCTGGCAATCGAAGCCGGAGTTTCGCAAGGCTGGCACAAATACGTCGGACTCGAAGGCGACGTTTTGACGGTAGATAAATTCGGCGCAAGCGCACCCGCCGAAGACGTTTTCCGCGATTACGGTTTTACGGTTGAAAATGTTTTGAAGAAAGCAAAAAAACTCGTTTAAGAATGTGTCATATTTTCATCTGATTTTTGGCGTTTTGCTGTTTATAGTTTTTGCGGTAACGGGTAAGTTTATGCGCGTTGATTTTCCCGATAAAGATTTGATTCCGCAAGATTTACGGCTTTTGATGAGGTCAAGGCATATTTATATTTTGCTTTCGAGTCTGATACATATCTGCTTGGGCATATATTTGCGGATTCACGCGGAAACGTGGAGAAAATCTTTGCAAATTTTCGGTTCGGTTTTGCTTTTTGCGGGAAGTTTTTTGTTTGTTTGGGCTTTCTTTCACGAAACTTACACGACACAAAAGTTTTCCGAAATCAGCCGTTTTGCGCTTTATGCAACTTTAGGCGGGACGGTTTTTCATCTTTTCGGTGGTTTTCGGTTAAAATCGAAAGGTAATGAATAAACGCATACAGGTTTTGCTCGTCGAACATCAAACGCTTGTAAAAATCGGCATCAGAACAATTTTGAGCGGAACGGAAGATTTTGAAATCGTCGGCGAAGCCGCAAACGGCGCGGAAGGTTTTGAATTATTTAAAAAATTAAATCCTGATGTTGTGATTTTGAGTCTGCGTATGCCTGATTCGTGTGCGATTGATGTTTTGGGCGATTATTTTGCTTTCGACAAACGCGCAAAAATCATCGTTTTAGCCGACCACGCGGGCGATGCGGAAATCAGCAAAGCGTTGAAAAAAGGCGCGTTAGGTTATATTTGCAAAGACATTTCGCCCGAAGAATTAACGAAAGCGATTCGCGTCGTCAATCAAAGCAAAAAATATATTCCGAGCGACATTGCCGAAATTTTGAGCGAACATCTCGGCGAAGAAGAGCTTACGAAAACCGAATCAAGCGTTTTGCGCTATCTCGTCGGCGGAATGAGCAACAAGGAAATCGCTTTTGCGTTGGACGTTTCAGAAAATACGGTCAAAACGCACGTCAAAAATATTTTCGACAAACTCGGCGTTTCCGATAGAACTTCTGCCGCAACTTTAGCAATAAAACGCGGTTTGGTGCGGATTCATTTGTGAAGATTTTTGCCTGCGAAACACATGAAATAAACGAAATTTTAAATCTTTTTTCGTGTCTTTCGTGTGTTTCGCGTGTTTCGCGGGCAAAAAATCTTTTTGTAAAAATTATGAAAAGACGTGAAATATTAAAAGGTTTAGCGGCACTTCCGCTACTTGCACCTCTGGCTTTGGGCAAAAATACGGCGAAAAAAACTAAAATCATCAAACCGAAACGATTAAAGGTCGGCGATACTGTTGGCGTGATTGCTCCGGCGAGCGGTTTGAGCAAGGAATCTTTCGACAAAGCGATTCAAAATCTCGAAAGTCTCGGCTTAAAAACGAAAATCGGCAAATCGGCGCGAGGCGTAAAAGGGTTTTTGTCGGCAACCGATAAAGAACGGCTCGATGATTTGCATTGGGCGTTTTCGGATAAGGAAATTGCAGGCGTTTGGTGTCTGCGCGGCGGTTACGGCGCGGCGCGACTTTTGCCGATGATCGATTATGATTTGATTCGCAAAAATCCGAAAATCTTGATCGGTTATTCGGATATTACGTCGCTTCATTTGGCGATTTCACAAAATACAGGACTTGTAACTTTTCACGGTCCGGTTGCTTCTTCGACGCTTTCCGATTACACGAAAACGCACGTCGTCAATGCGCTTTTTAATCCGTCTGCGCCTTATAAAATCGAGCTTTCGGAGTTTAATAAAGCCAGCGACTCAAATCTTTTCAAAACCGAAGTAATCACAAACGGCAAAGCCAAAGGCAAGCTCATCGGCGGCAATCTTTCGCTTTTGTCTGCGCTTGCCGGAACGCCTTACGCTTTGCGCGATGTAAAAGGCAAAATTCTTTATATGGAAGATGTCGGCGAACAGCCGTATCGCATTGACCGAATGCTTACGCAACTTCGCCAAAGCGCAGATTTGAAACAGCTTGCCGGAATTGCGCTCGGCATTTTTGAAGATTGCAACCCGAAAACACAAGGCACGCAGACGCTCATCGAAGTCTTAAAAGATCGTCTCGGCGATTTGGGAATTCCCGTAATTTACGGACTTTCCTTCGGACACATCCGCGACCAATTCACTCTGCCCGTCGGCATCGAAGTCGAATTGGACACATCAAATGCAACGATGACTTTTTTGGAAACAGTTGTTTCTTAACGAATCGGTGTGATTGATTTTTCTGAAAGGGTAAAAAAACTTGAAAAATTTGGCTTGTTTGAAGAGATTTTTACGCAATTAATTTTGAATCGAAATTGTCTGTATTGTGAAATTATATGAACAAGTTAATAAGATATTCTATTGTGTCACTTTTTATTTTGGTTTCTTTTGCTTGCAAATCGCAGTTACCAAAGGATTTACCGAAAGACTTGGAAATGAGATTTGCAAGCAGTAAGACATTTCCCGATGGCGATCCGATGTCGTTTTTTCGATCCGTTTCTATTTCGGGTAATCAAATGAAAGTTGAACTTAGCCGTTGCCAAAAAGTCGAAAATGTAATTCTTGATGAGCGGCAAATAGACGGACTTTATCAATTATTTGTGAAGTCAGGTTTTGATTTGATTAAAAATGAAGAAACTGCGACGAGTGGCGAAAAGGACGGATTTCAAGAAATTTATCTGAAAGTCGGAAGTATTTCCAACAACGTAAGGCTCGGAAAACAATTTTCACTCGGGGAAAAAGATCGAGAGCATTTTAATGAATTGTGGACTGCAATTAACGACCTTTCTTATTCAAGCGTGTCTAAATGTCCAAACTAAATTTTCTCACCCGAAAGTATGAGAAAACTCTAGTCGTAATTAATGATTACAAAGCGTTTTTTCTTCGGTAGAATTGAATCATAATCCGAAAACAAACGGAGGAAAAAATTATGATTAAAGTTAGAAAATCGAACGAAAGAGGACACGCCGATTATGGTTGGCTCGATACGCATTACACGTTTTCATTCAGCAATTATTACAATCCGAACTTTATGGGTTTCCGCAATTTGCGCGTCATAAACGAAGATTTTATCGCGCCGAATCAAGGTTTTCCGACGCACGGACATCGTGATATGGAAATTGTAACTTATGTTTTGCGCGGCGAACTTTCGCACAAAGATTCGATGGGCAACGGCACGACTATTTTGCCGAATGAAGTGCAACGAATGACTGCCGGAACGGGCGTTATGCACAGCGAATACAGTTCGCCGAGCGAAGAAACGCACCTGCTTCAAATTTGGATTTTGCCCGAAGAAAACGATTTAACGCCGGGTTACGAACAGACGTTTTTTGCGCCCGAAGATAAAAAAGGCAAACTGAAATTGGTTGCTTCGCGGGCGGGAACTGACGGTTCGGTTACGATAAATCAAGACGTGAATCTCTATTCGTCAATTTTGGCAAAAGACGAAGAAGTTTCGCACGAATTAGCAGAAAATCGCCACGCTTGGATTCAAGTCGTCAAAGGCGAAATTTTTCTCAAAGGCGAAATTTTAAGCCAAGGCGACGGCGCAGCGATCAGCGAAGAAACTTTGCTGAAAATTAAATCTTTGGCAGACGAAAGCGAGTTTTTGTTGTTTGATTTGAATTAAGGCGAAAAAGTAGGATAAATAACGAAAAACACGAAGCGGCACGAAATTTTAGTGTCATTTCGTGTTTTTTCGTGGTTAAATTTTTTTGTTTTTCGTAGAATCAAAATGTGAATCAAAATCCTGCAATGCCGAAAGATGCTTCGGCGATAATTTTAGTAAGAGACGGCAAAGTTCTTTGGGCGCAACGCAATCCGAAACTCAAATTTCTCGGCGGTTGGCACGCATTTCCGGGCGGCAAGACGGAAAAAACGGATGCCGAAATCGAAGTTAAAAACTGCGAAGACCTGCAATTACAAAAATTTATCGTTGGTGCAGTGCGAGAGATTTTTGAAGAAGTCGGCGTTTTGTTGGTTAGAAACGGCGATAAATTAACAAAAGGTCAACGCGCATCTTTGCACGACGATTTAATTTCGGGCAGAAGTTCGTTTAAAGAAATTCTCGATCATTGGAAACTTTGGATTGATGCCGAAGATTTTCAATATACGGGTTTTTGGACAACGCCGCAATTTTCGCCCGTGCGTTTCAAAACACATTTTTTTATCGCCGAATGTCCCGCAAAACAAACACCTTACGCCGCAATTACGGAACTCGAAAACATCGAATTCATTTTGCCGAAAGACGCTTTGGCTCGTTGGGAAAAAAGCGAAGTTCTCATCTCGCCGCCGGTTTTGATTGCACTGCAAATTTTAGCCACAGAGAACACGGAGAAACACAGAGAAATTCTTTTGGGAAAATCGCAAAAATTTGACGGCGTGATTGATTATATCGAACTTAATCCGCGTCTGATTTGTTTTCCGCTAAAAACGAAAACTTTGCCGCCGGCGACGCATACGAATTGTTTTATTGTTGGAAAGAAAGAGTTTGTCGTGATTGATGCGGCTTCGCCCGAATTGGAAGAACAGGCGAAACTTTTTGATTTGATTGATGAATTTATCGAAAAAGGTTTTATTTGCAAAGAAATTATCGTTTCACACCTTCATCCCGATCATTTTGGCGGCGAAACGGCTTTGCAAAATCATTTACGCGAAAAATTCGGCTTGGAAATTCCGATTTCGACGCATAAAATTACGGCGGAAGATTTGCGTGGAAAGGTTGAATTTCAAAAGTTTATCGAAGACGAGCAAGTTTTTAATCTGAAAGATGAACTTGGCATAAGTTTTGAAATAAAAGCACTTCACACGCCCGGACACGCTCGCGGACATCTTTGTTTTTACTATTCTGAACTCGGATTTTTGCTTTCGTCGGATAATGTGGTCGGCACGGGTTCGGTCGTTATCGCGTCTCCAGAAGGCAATATGACGGATTATTTGCAATCGCTCGAAAGAATGAAAAATTTGCCAAATCTGCGTTTTCTTGCAGGTTCGCACGGTTCGGCGATTTTTGATGCGAAAGGGAAGATTGAAGAATATATTTCGCATCGCTTGGAACGCGAAAAACAAATTCTCGAAGCCATCGAAAAAGGTGCGAAAACTCCTGAAGAAATTAGGCAAATCGTCTATGAAGGTTTAGACGAAAAACTTTTTCCGTTGGCTTTTAAATCCGTTTTGGCACATCTTGCGAAAATTGAGGCAGACAAAAATTTTGCGTCTGAATTTCAATATTTTACGAGGTGATTTTATGAATAATTTAGAAACGGTGAAAGCGATTTACGAAGCGTTCGGAAAAGGTGATATTCCTTTTATTTTGAGTTGTTTGAACGAAACGGTCGCGTGGGAAAAATGGGACGGCAATTTTGCTCAAAAGTCCGGTGTGCCGTATATGCGCGAACGAAATAGCATCGCAGGCGTTGCCGAATTTTTTGGCGAAGTCGGTAAATTGGGCGTGAAAAGTTCAAATGTGCTTTCGATTATGGACGGCGGAAATAAATTTGCGGTCGAATTTGAAATCGAAACCGAACGCTTCGGCTACGAAGAAGAAATGCACCTTTGGACGTTTGGTGAAAACGGAAAAGTAATCGGATTTCGGCATTATCTCGACACGGCGAAACACATCGCGGCGAACGAAAAATATCAATCAACCGCCGCGTAAAACCAAGCGAAACGGAAAATGTCTTTCCACCGAGACATTTTTTAAACTCGCTTTTTCGGCTAAACCTTTTAATTCCAAAGGTTTGAATGAACGCAAAATTGAAAGCGAACCGTCTTGGCGGACAAGCGGACTAATAGAAAAAATCGCGCAGAAAATTTTGTAAGAAAGATACGCCAAACGATGGCGGTGTAAATCAACAACGAAAATTTCGCGCCGTGCGGTGCGTTGCATTTCTTCAAGAATTTTGACTATGTTTGCATCCGAGAAATGATGTGTAAAAAGCGAGCAAATCGTGTAATCAAAAGACTTATCGGCAAATGGCAAACCAAGCGCATCGCCGCGAACCGCCGGAGTTTCCGCAAGGTTTTTGATTGATTTTGCCGAAATTTCGTTTAAATCGAGTCCGAAAAGTTGTGCTTTGCGATTAGTTTTTCGCGCAAAATTGGAGACAGCCCTAAGCATTTCGCCCGAACCTGCGCCGACATCCAAAACGGAAAATTCGTGCAGATTTTCCCGTGTTATTTCACGCAAAAGAGTTTCGCGCATTGCGCGTTCGTCGCCCAAATGACGATTTATAAAACTGATTTCGTGCAAAAAACGCTCGTATTCTTGCGGCGTATAATCGCCTGTGTCAATGCGTTCGAGGTCTTTGCTTCGCGCTTGAAACATATCTTTCATCATAAATTTTTTTTTGGAAAAATGCTTGATTTACGTTTTTTTTTATGCTAGAGTTGGCACAATCAGACGACGGCGAATTGCGCCTTCCGTAAAACAGCAGTTGATGGAAGGAAATAAACGCGAATTCATTTCTCCCGAATTTTGGCATTTAGCCGAAATTCGCCGCAAAACCGCTGATTCATAAAAATTAAAAAATTAAGGAGCATCTAGTATGAAAAAAAGCAGTTTATTTTTAATGTTTGCAACATTAGTATTTGTATTTGCGGTTGGGAGTGCAAGCGCAAAATCTTTGAATTTCGCATCTTCCATTTCCGAAACCAATGTTTTTGAGACCAATTTCGAGGCGAATAATCCCCAAAAAAGATATTGGTTGAAAATTACCAACAATTCGCGGTATGACATCTATCAACTTTTTGTGTCGAGTGCGGAAAACGAAGCGTGGGGACCAGATCAATTCGGCGATTTTGTTCTCGAAGCGGGCGGCGGAAGTTTTACTTTGACCGACCTTGTTCCGGGCGATTATGATATTAAATTTGTTGACGAAGACGGCGATGCCTGTATTTTAGAGGACATTTCGATTTTCCAAAACAAAAATTGGGCTTTGACCACAAGCTGGCTGACGAAATGCCAAGGTTATTAATCCTTCAGAAGTAAAAAGGCAAAAGTAAAAATTTTAGAAGCGGATTTTTACTTTTGCCTTTTTTAATTTTCAAAGGCTTCTAAATATTTAATGCCTGAGCCGGTATTGAAAAGGACGATTTGCTCGTCTTTTTTTATTTCGCCGGATTTTAATAATTTTTTCAGCGCGGCAAGAAGCGCACCGCCTTCGGGCGCGACAAATATTCCTTCGTTTGCGCCGATTTCACGCGCATCGGCGACTAATTCTTCATCGGAAACAGCAACGGCAGTTCCGCCGGATTTGCGTAAAATATCGAGCATTATAAAATCGCCAACGGCTTTCGGAACGCGCAAACCCGAAGCGACGGTGTGCGCGTTTTCGATGTCTGTGCCGTGATTTAAATTTTGATGAAAGGCTTCGACAATCGGCGCACAGCCCATCGCTTGAACTGAAATCATTCGCGGACGTTTTGAACTAATCCAGCCCATTTTTTCCATTTCGTCAAAAGCTTTCCACATTCCGACAAGCCCTGTGCCGCCGCCGGTCGGATAAAACACGACATCGGGCAAAGTCCAATTCATCTGTTCGGCAAGTTCGTAACCCATCGTTTTTTTGCCTTCGATGCGGTAAGGTTCTTTGAGCGTTGAAACGTCGAACCAGCCTTCTTTTTCCTTGCGTTCGGCGACGATTTTTCCGCAATCGGTAATCAAACCGTCAATCAAATTTACGTTTGCGCCGAGCGCGATACATTCGATAATACAGGCTTTCGGCGTATCTTTCGGCACAAAAAGATGACATTCCATCTGCGCCAAAGCCGCGTAAGCCGCCAACGCTCCGGCGGCGTTTCCGGCAGACGGCGCGGCAACTTTTTTGATGCCCAATTCCTTTGCCATCGAAACCGCCAAAGCCATTCCGCGAGCCTTAAAACTCTGTGTCGGATTGAGTGATTCGTCCTTGATAAAAAGATTTTGCAAATCATATTTCGCGCCGAGAGTTTCGGCTTTATGCAACGATGTCCAACCTTCGCCAAGCGTTAAACGATTCTCCGATTTTTCGACAGGCAGGACTTCCGCGTAACGCCAAAGTGTTGAAACTCTCAATTTTAGCGATTCTTTCGTCAAAGTTTGCGAAGCCTTTTTCAAATCGTATTCGACCAGCAAAGGCTTGGCACAATTCGGGCAGAGATTGTAAATTTTGTTCGGTTCGTATTTTTCCGCGCAAGCCGAGCAATAAAGATTCGTAACATTCATACGTTTGAGTTTCTTGGTTTTAAGAGCAAATTTCAAGCAATAATGACGTTTTATTCATTCGCCGCAAATTAATCGTCAGTTCCAATCACCTGTCGCCGACGTTCAAACACCGAAATTATACGTCCCAACACGTCAAATTATACGTCCGCAACCTATCCCGACACGTTCCGGCACCTATATTTTGACGTTCAGCCACGCAAAATATACGTTCTTATACCTATAAATATAGGTTCGGAACGTATGTTTTGCGTGATTGAACGTATATTTTCAGTCTTTTAACGTCATCAGATAGGTTTAGTCAGGCTTTCGACCTCAAAAATCAACCTTCAATGTGTGAAAATATGTTGTATCAACCAAATTATTCGTATAGAATCATTCTGTTTAACCAAAAAATGCCGCAAAAAAGCCGAAAATTCAGCCTCGTTCTGATAAAACCTTCGCATTACGACGACGATGGTTATGTGATTCAATGGTTTCGCTCGGCGATTCCGGCGAATTCTTTGGCGTGTCTTTACGGCTTGGCGTTGGAATGTCGGGAGCAGAAGATTTTGGGCGAAGACGTAGAACTCGAAATTCACGCTTTTGATGAAACGAATACGAACATCAAAATAAATAAAATCGCGTCGCTGATTGAATCGGCTGATGATGGAATCGTGATGCTTGTCGGTGTTCAATCAAATCAGTTTCCGCGTGCGCTCGATATTGCTAAACCTTTGCGCGACAAAGGAATAAAGGTTGCCGTCGGCGGTTTTCACGTTTCGGGAACGATGGCGATGTTGAAAGCACGCGACAAATATGTTCAAGCCGCGATCGATCTCGGCGTAACGATTTTCGCGGGCGAAGCCGAAGGACGTTTCGGGCAATTTTTGAAAGATGTTTCGGGCGGAAAAGCAGAGCAAATCTATAATTTTATGGACGATTTGCCGAACATCGAAAATGTCGCCACGCCGCTGCTTCCGGCGGAAAGAGTTCATCTGACGGCTGGCGCAACGACGAGTTTCGATGCCGGACGCGGTTGTCCTTTTAGCTGTTCTTTCTGCACGATCATCAATGTTCAAGGGCGAAAATCGCGCCGGCGTTCGCCCGAAGACATCGAAAAATTGATTCGCGCCAACGTCGCCCAAGGTTTGCATTCATTTTTTATTACGGACGACAATTTTGCCAGAAACAAAGATTGGGAAATCATTTTAGACAAACTTATCGAATTGCGCGAAGTCGAAAAATTGAATATCAGTTTTATCATTCAAGTTGATACTTTGTGTCATAAACTCCCGAATTTTATTGAAAAATGTAAACGTGCGGGTGTGAAACGAGTTTTTATCGGTTTGGAAAACATCAATCCCGATTCATTGCTCGGCGCAAGCAAACGGCAAAACAAAATTACCGATTACCGCGCAATGCTGCTCGCGTGGAAAAAAGTCGGAATCGTCACATATTGCGGTTATATTTTGGGTTTCCCGAACGATACGCAGGAATCGGTTTTGCGCGACATCGAAATTATCAAAAAGGAATTGCCCGTAGATTTGCTCGAATTTTTCTATCTCACGCCGCTTCCGGGTTCAGCCGATCATAAAAAATTACACGAATCGGGAATTGCGATGGACGAAGATTTGAACAAATACGATTTGAATCACGCCGTAACCGCACACCCGAAAATGTCGCAGGAAAATTGGGAAGAAACTTACCGCAAGGCTTGGAAAACTTATTATACCGACGAACATATCGAAACCGTTTTGCGCCGCGCCATCGCCACGGGAACGAGTCCGGGCAAGACGATGTTTTTTATAACGTGGTTTAACGGCTGTATTGACATCGAAAAAATTCACCCGCTCGAAGGCGGATTTTTGCGCCGAAAACATCGCAAATCACGCCGCTCCAATCTGCCGCTCGAAAATCCGTTGATATTTTACCCGAAAACTTTTCTCGAAATTCTTTTCAAACAAATCCGTTGGATTTCGCTCTATTCGCGTCTGCGTTTGATCTACCGAAAAGTGCGAAAAGACCCGAAAAAGCTGGAATATATGGATTTAGCTCTCGAACCTGTAATGGAAAATGAAACCGAAACCCGCGAACTTTTCCAATCCGAAGCCGCGCACAATTTCGTCGAAAAGCTTAATCGCAACGAAAAAATCAGACACGGCGAAACGGTCTGAATTTGATCAACAAACTCACACTTGAGATATGAACGCAGAAAAATTTAAGGAACAAATTGACACAAATCTTTATTCTCTAATTAAAAAAGTCGATTTCGAGAGAGTAGGAAATAGTTTTGTTCGAGAAGATAATACTAGTCAACTTATTCTTCTCCGTTTCAATGGCAGTAAGTTTGCTTCTTTGAATCAGTTCACAAGAGTTACTCTTTGCTTTCGTCATAAATTTTTGCGCGACATTTGGGAAAAATTCCCAACATCTCACCCAAGAGAAATTTCTTCATATCCCTTCAGAATAAAACCCACTGAACTTGGCAAAATTGACGTTGGTAAATGGAAATATAACTTTGAGTTAAACTGTAACGAATATGACGAAATAAGATACGGAGAATCGGATAATGTTAGTGAGTTGTTAAAAGAAATAGGAACTTTGACCATTACAAATGGAATAAGATGGGCGGAAACACTCACCCCGAAACAGTCTTTGATTCATTTAGAAAAAAATAGTTCGGGAACATTCGTTGATAAAATGTGGATTGAAGATTATCAAAATTATTTGAAAGACAGGTAGAGAACAAGAAAGTTTAATCAATGCCGACAATTTTTTCACACGCCATTTTCGCCGTTGTTGCAGGCAAAGCATTTACTGAAAAATCAGTTTCATATTGGTTTTGGTTTCTGACTGCCGTCTGCGCGATAACTCCTGATGCGGATGCCGTCGGATTTTCTTTCGGTGTTCGATATGACAGTTTGTTCGGACATCGAGGTTTGACACATTCAATCTTTTTTTCGATACTTTTCGGCAGTTTTATTGCTTTAATTGTTCATAAATTTTTGCTGACCGAACTGACTTACACCAAACTTACAATCTATTTTTCGCTTGTTACTCTGTCGCATTCGCTGCTCGATATGTTGACCGACGGCGGTTTAGGGGTTGTGTTGTTCGCACCTTTCAGCAATGAGCGATTTTTCTTTCCGTGGCGACCGATTGAGGTTTCACCAATCGGTCTGGATTTTTTCGGTTCTCGAGGCGCAGAGGTTATTGCCAGTGAAATAATCTGGATTTGGTGTCCGGCGTTAATTATTTTTATTTTGACAACGGTTATTCGCCAAATGAGGAAAAAAAGTAACTAATTTTCCGCTTTTCCAAAACAATCGCCGAATTTTTTGAGCCGAAGCCGATGCAGTAGCAGAGTGTGATTTCGATTTCGGCTTTTTTTGATTTATTCGGCGTGTAATTTAAATCGCATCGCATCAAAAAACTCTATTCAATAGCGCAATAAACTGAAATTCTCTAAAATAGAGTTATGTTGCGAATATCGGAAATAAAACTGCCGCTTGACCACGTTGAAAGCGATTTACAGAAGGCGATTCTCACGAAATTACATATTACCAAAGACGAGTTAATCAACTTTTCAATCTTCAAACGCAGTTATGATGCTCGCCGAAAAAGTGCGATTTTGCTCGTTTATATTGTGGATGTTGAGACGGTAAATGAAGAAAAATTACTCGAAAAATTTGCAAATAATCCGCACATAATTGCCGCGCCTGATTCGACTTACAAACTTGTCGCGACCGCGCCGAAGAATTTAAAAACTCGTCCGATCGTGATCGGCACAGGACCTTGCGGAATGTTTGCGGGATTATTGCTCGCGCAGATGGGTTTTTGTCCGATAATTTTGGAACGCGGAAAATCTGTCCGTGAACGCTCGCTCGATACGTTCGGATTTTGGCGCGAAGGCGGTTTGAATACCGAATCAAACGCCCAATTCGGCGAAGGTGGCGCGGGAACTTTTTCCGACGGCAAACTTTACAGCCAAGTCAAAGATTCCAAATATCTCGGGCGTAAAGTTTTAACCGAATTTGTCGCGGCGGGCGCAAATCCCGAAATTTTGTTCATCAACAAACCGCACATCGGCACATATAAACTCATCAAAATCGTCGAAAATATGCGGGCAAATATTGTCGCAATGGGCGGCGAAATTCGCTTTCAGAGCAAGGTTGAAGATATTGAAATTACCGACGGAAAAGTGCGCGGCGTAACATTGGCAAGCGGTGAATTTATTGAAAGCAACCACGTTATTCTCGCCGTCGGACACAGTGCGCGGGATACTTTCGAGATGCTTTTTGCCAAAAATGTTTATATCGAACCGAAACCTTTTTCAATCGGTTTTCGCATCGAACATCCGCAAAGATTGATTGATGAATGCCGTTTTGGTGGACAAGCCGGAAATAAATTGCTCGGCGCGGCTGATTATAAACTCGTCCATCATTGCAAAAATGGGCGGTCGGTTTACAGTTTTTGTATGTGTCCGGGCGGAATGGTCGTCGCGGCGGCATCCGAAGCCGGACGGCTTGTTACAAACGGAATGAGCCAATATTCGCGGAGTGAAAAAAATGCAAATAGCGCGATTGTGGTTGGAATTACGCCCGAAGATTATCCCGAAAATGCGCTTGCCGGAATTGAGTTACAACGCCGTTTGGAAGAAAAGGCGTTTGAACTCGGCGGCAGTAATTATCACGCTCCAATGCAGTTAGTCGGCGATTTTTTAAAAGGTTGTCCGTCAACCGAATTAGGCACAGTTAAACCATCTTACACTCCCGGAATTAAGCTCACGGATTTGAGTGAATCTTTGCCGAAATACGCGATTGACGCGATTCGAGAAGCAATTCCGGCGTTTGAAAAACAAATCAAAGGTTTCGCAATGCACGATGCAGTTTTGACAGGAATCGAAACGCGAACTTCATCGCCAATCCGCATCAAACGCAAAGATGACGGACAAAGTTTGAATACGCAAGGACTTTTCCCCGCAGGCGAAGGCGCAGGTTATGCGGGCGGAATTCTTTCAGCGGGAATTGACGGAATCAAAGCGGCAGAAGCCGTGGCGTTAGACATTGTGCAAAATATCAAGTCGTAATTTTTTCTAAAACAATCGCCGAATTTTTTGAACCGAAGCCGATGCAGTTGCAAAGTGCGGTTTTAACTTCCGCTTTTTTTGATTTGTTTGGCGTGTAATCTAAATCGCAAGCGTCGTCCGCGTTATCGAGATTTATTGTCGGAGCAATAATTCCTTTGTCCAGCGCGAGAAGCGTTGCGCCGATTCCTGCCGCGCCTGATGCGCCTTGCGGATGTCCGATTTGTGATTTTGTGGCGGACATTTTTAATTTGTAAGCGTGTTCGCCG
>CALMEH010000483.1 GCA_937863115.1 uncultured Acidobacteriota bacterium | reverse complement strand
CCAACTGCTAAATATGTATCAATTTTAGGATTCATTCGATTCATTTATTTACAATAAGTTTCTATTTCTTCAATCGTTTTTGCAAGCCGTTTGACTAGTCGCCTTTCTCCGCAATTCCGACTGCCAACGCTTTTTCGTTAATTCCTCTAATTAAAAGCCAGAAGCAAGCTCCGATTTCGTCAAGTGCGGCAGGTTTTGAGGCAATATTTGAAATTAAACTTCTGCTGAAATTCTCAAACATCGTATTTCCAACGAAATTAACGAGATAACCACAGCATCCGAGGATCAGCAAAATACCTAAAACCTTCGGCAAAAATCCCGATTTATAAACTAAAAAACCAAACGGGAAAAGCCAAAGTCTCCAAAAAATGTGCAGAATCAAAATGCCGTTGTCATAATTTTCGAGCAAAAGCATCGTTTGCGATTGGATTTGCGATGCGTCAAGATTTTTCAAATAGTTTGTGCCATTGATAATTGTCAAAACAGCATATTTATTTTGCAGATTAAGCCTCGAAATCGGCACGCTGACAACCGCTAAAATTATTATTAACTTTGCCGCAATTTCATTAACCGAATGAAGCAAACGATACAAAATAAAAAGCAAAAGCAGAAACGCAACGTAGCAAATTGCACTGCTGACAAGGCTCATTCTAAAAAGTGTTTGTGATTCGGCGATTTGTTGAAAAGTGTTTGCCGACAAATTCGATGTGTTCGTCCGCGACGAAATACTTTAAACCAATGACGATTCGGTTGTTGATGTTGCTTAAGTTTCCGCCTTTCGACAAAAACTCTATGCTTTACAATCAAATCAAAGGTTTGGAATTCCCGCGCCCGCACTCGTTGCGCTGATATTTCAAACCATCGGAAAAAACTTTAATGCCGAATGAAAAAAAACTTCGTGCCATCGGAAATATGTTTTCAGCCATTGGTCAGCTGTTTGATTGGAAAGCCTCGGAATCTGAAATTTGAGATTTGTGGTTTGAAATCCAAACGCCCAAAGCCATCAAAATATAAAAAACCATCGCCACTTCTTGGTCGCCGAGGTTGTAATGCGCTAAACCGCTCGTGAAAAATCCGATAAGACCGCCGAATGCCGCCAGAACGATGCCGATTTCTGCTTTGTAATTTGTAATTTGTAATTTGAGATACCGTAAAAAAGTTTTTCCGAAAAGAAATAAAATCCAAAGCCACAACAAAAGTGCAGGAAAGCCGCGTTCGACGAGGATTTGGACGGGCGTTGAATGAAAATGTCCGAGCGGTAATTTTCCGCCATCGAACATCTGCCATTCGCGCCAATATCGCTGAACCGAATCCATTCCGACACCAAACACGAAATTTCGCGGGCTTTCCGTTGAAAGTCGCAACCCGTCGCGCCACATCGTTTGACGATACTTCGTTGAATCGTCTTTTGAATCGAAAAATCCGACGTTCCGACTCTGCTGTAAAAAAATCAAACCGCCAATAATGACCGGCAAAGCAATCGCCGAAAGTATCAAAAGCATCTTGCGATTCAATACAAAAACCATCGCAAAACACGACACAATCAAAGCCAACTGTGAAGCTCTGGTTACAGTTAAAAGCAACGCGAAACACATTGCGGCGAAAGTAAAAAGTAAAAAGTAAAAAGTAAAAAATTTGGCTGTAAATTTTGCTTTTTTACTTTTTACTTTTGCCTTTGCGTCTTTGCGTCTCTGCGTTAAAAACAAACCGAAAACCAACGAAGCAATCAGTTGTAAAACTTCCGCGTAAGTCGTGTAATGTCCGAAAAATCCGCGCGAACGCCAATTATGACTTTTCTTCCAACTTTCGATGCCGAGTTTTTGCAAAGCATTTTCGCCCGCAAGCAGATTTTCGCGTTTCACATCAACAAAAAACTCGAAATCGGGACGATAAAAAGTTATTTTTGTTGGATTGTTTTGTTCGATTTGAGCGATTAAATCTTCGGGCGTTGCAAGTCTTTTACCGTTTGCTGTCAAAAGTGCGTCGCCTTCGTATAAAAGTGCTTTTGCAAGTGGACTTTCGGGTGAAATGCCGTGAATCTCCACGCCGCGCCCGATGATGCGCTGAATCGGCATCCAAATGACGTTGACCATACACGAAAAAATCATCGCCAACGCCAAAAACTTCACGGCGCGAACCGTCCGCAAATTGTAAATTACAAAATAAAAGACCAAAAAAATCGCCGCACCGCGTAATCTGTCAATCGAAATATCCGGCGCGTAAGAAAAAACGGAAGAAACCGCCGTCCAAGCAAAAAAAGTGAAGAGTGAAAAGTGAAGAGTGAAAAGTGAAGAGTGAAAAGTGAAAAACTTTGCGCCTTCGCGTCTTTGCGCCTTTGCGTTGAAAAAGAACCCAATCAACGAAAAAAACATTCCCGCAATCCAAGCTGTCTGCGATGCGGCAATCGAATGCGGCGCGGTCAGAAACATCAAAATCAAAAAGCCAAACGCGATTCGTTCGAGCCATTTTGCTTTGATTTCTACGGTTTCGATTCCGGCAAGTTCGTCAAATTTGCGGAGAAAATTCTGCATAAACTTAAAGGCTTTTCGCCTTAAATCATACCGAATTTAAGCGTTTTCGAGCAAAAAGCCGAATCCGATTGCTTCAAAACTTGACGTTTCCGATTCAAAAACTATAATTAAATGTTCGTGGCTGGGTAGCTCAGCTGGTTAGAGCGC
>CALMEH010000482.1 GCA_937863115.1 uncultured Acidobacteriota bacterium | reverse complement strand
CAAGATTAATTTTACGGACAGAGTATTCATAAAATAATTCTGTCCATTTACTTACCTAAAATACTACCCGTATTCGGGTCAATCGCCCGTGTTTCATATGGCAAACTCGCAATGCCCCGCGCTTTGTAGTTCGGGTTATTCAGGTTGTATTCATAAATCGTTTCGCTGATAGTTGCCGGAGTTTGATCCGTAAAATAAGCATCTATTTGGGCGAAACTTCCTGTTCGGGCAAGATTGATGTCAATCGCCCGGTAATGATAGCTTTTCGTCTGTTTGACATTCAATCTTGCAAAATACGACGCATCAGATGGAACACCAATGTCCGTAGCGGGATTTTGATAAACATTCTCCGATTTCACCGCCAGTGCCTTAAATCCTTCTGCCCCATTATCCTCGATAAAAATAGAAATCGTTTTTAACGGTCGCACATCACGTTTTGCATCACCATAAACCGGAAAGCTCGGATTTCCCGAAACTGCTCCCGTCCATGTCCAATCCGTCAAAGTTCTGGAGCGAATCTGTCCGTTTTCATCTTTTGCTATTTCGTTGGTCGGCAAACCGATAAGCGGCGATTGAAAACCGAAATCCGCACCCACCGTTGTTGCATAATTCAAAATGCGCTCGGTTTTCATTCCTTCCTGCGAGGTGCTGTCGCCTTTGGAAGCCGTCGTTTTGACGGAATACTTACCGTTTTCGACACCGGCACTATATTGCCAATATTGATCAGGGGCAGTAGCCGTCGAAGAACTGTAAACCCAACGCTTTTTCACGCCGCGATTGGTCTGACTGTAAGCCGGATCAGCAAAGTTGGCGACAGGTTGGACATATCCATACTCGAATTTTTCATATGCTCCGGTCGGATAAATTATCTTGGTTATTTCGCCATAGACGTTATATTTAAATTGGTATTGCTGATTGTTCGGTAAGATTATTCCCGCCAAAACAATCGGGTTGAAACGATTCGGAGTGGCGGTTACATTGCCGTTTCCATCCGGTAGAAAGGCAAACGAACTACAACTTCTCAGTCCTATACCGTTTGTCGGAAACAAATATTCATTCGTGTTCGGATTTCCGTCATTTATCGTTGTATATTGACTGCCCAAACAAGTTTGTCCGGCATCGAAATAAAGTCTTTCCGCTTGATTTTCCAATGCACCGTCGCCGCCGCCGCACGAAGCAGACGTGCTGTCTTCGCAATCGTGCGGTTTAAGTCTTTTCCAGACGAGTTGGAAATTCTGTGTGCCGCCTCCGAGTCCGTCAAGCGCAACGCTTTGACTTTCGACTTTTTGCGAAGTCATCCCGATATTTTGTGGTAGAGGATCGGAAACGGTTCTGCCGAGCGTATCAGTTTTATTGACGTAGAATCTATTATCTTGAGTGGTTTCTCCGAATTTCGTAATGTTGCCGTCGCCGTCTATGTATTCGTTTGCATAAAACAAATGCACTCCGTCGTCGCCCGTATGCTGTTCAGTCGCCGGAAATATATAACGGCTTCCGTTGGGCAGATGAAGAACACTGCCCGGATTACTACCTGTCGAAGTTCTCTCAAGTCGAGCTCTTGAGCCATCCACCGCCAGATAAATCCCATCTTTATTATAATCACAGCCCAGATTACTGTTTCCGCACGGAATCTTATCATCGCTTTCACGAAATTCCATTGTCGAGCCGTCAGGCATTCTGATATTTACTCTTTTGATAGCGTAAAGATCTATTTGTTGTGGTGGATTGTTATTACATCCTCCTCCAGGTTCAATTCCCCCACCTGAAGGAAAACAAACATTGTAATCCATTTGCTCACAAGGTCCCGGACCTTCTGGTGTATCCTGTCTCCGAACACAAACCCAACCGCAAGGAAGGTTCGGATTTTGAATGGCACCGTTAGTTATTCTTTCATAGTTTTCGATTAACTCAGTAAAAAGATTATTCAAGGCATTTTCGCTAAGTTCCAAATTGAATGGCTTGCCTTGTGCGGTAAAGGCTTCAGTTTTTTCTTCAATAATCGGCGGTGATAAACTGCTCGTCCAGCCGGAAATGCTTCGTTCGCCATATTTCGGGGTTAAGTTAGAAACATATTGACGATTGCAACTATAGGGAAGCGGATACCAATAATTAAATTGGTCATCCATTCTCCAAACCTTTGACGAATAACTTAAACCAATCGGCAAACTGTTTCCGTTTCTGCCCGGATAACTCATAAATGGCAGAGAAAATTCCATCGCTAAACTTGTCGGATTAACTCGCGCCGAACCCCGCATATTTTTATCTGCCGTATTGTCTGAATTTACATATTGCTGAGAACTTGCGCCGAAGGATTGCGCCCAAACACTTTCTGCACCGATAAAAAAACATCCCAACAAAACTAAAATAATGCCGATTTGCTTCGCCTTTTCTTGTCCCATATCTCTCCTTAACTTTGTCCTAAAATATCTTTCTCGAAAATTGAGCTTTTCACTAAACTTGTGTTTTACATCGCCCCAACTGGAATTTTTGCAATTAAATTTATCTGCGATAAAAAGCTGGCACAGGTAGATCGCCCGATGTTCCCCACGCTTCTTGTCTGAGCGTGTTGGTTGAGCTTTTGCGGATATACCAGTTGCCGTTTGAGTTTCTCCAGACTGCGACATCGGTTTTGCCGTCGCCGTCGTAGTCGTTTTGGACGAGTTTGTCGCCTGATGCGC
>CALMEH010000481.1 GCA_937863115.1 uncultured Acidobacteriota bacterium | reverse complement strand
ATCGGAATCAGGCAAGTGAGAGTCTGATTTGTCTGCGAAGCGGCAGTTTGAAAAAGGCAAAGGCGATGACCGTCGGTGCTGACCATTTTTAAGCCCGAATCGTCCAAAATTAGCAAAATCCCATTAATCGTAAAACGCTTGTTATCATCGGTCGCACCGAAAATCGTCCGCCGCAAACCTTCGTAGAAAACCGTTGCGGACAGTTTCAGACTTTCGGCATTAACACGCGGAACTTCGGGAAATGTATCACTATCCGTCCCGCTCAATTTGCTTTTGAAGCGTCCGGCGCGAAATTCAACTCTCTCGCCTTTGGAATCGAGTTTCAGATGCACTGGCTCGTTCGGAAGTCCGGCAGTCATCTCGCCGAGTTTTTTGCCTGAAAGACAAATCGAACCTGACTGCAAAATATCAACCTCCTGCTCGATAATCAGCGAAATATCCAAATCCGTTGCGGTCATCACAAACGCGCCGTTTGAATTTGCATCAATCTTGATTTTTCCCAATGCCGGAATGGTTTCTTTTTTGGCAAAAATGCCCTGCAAAGCTCCGACTTGTTCTTTAAGTTGTTTAGCGTGAATAATTGCTTCCATAATTTATTGTTAAGTTTTCGGCTTTAATTTAAGCCGTATTCGAGAGCGATACTTTTGAATCCGTGCGGGCAAACGCCATCCGGCTCTACCGGACAACCTTCGTGGCATCTGGTCGGCGAACAGCCTTCGTCAAGACAATTTGCCAAAAATTCAATAAATTCGGCTTCCGACTTTTTTTGCGCTTCTTTCGTTTCTTTACTTTTCACGAATCTTTGCTTACCGCTCATTTTTTCGTCTCGAAATAGGATGGAAAATCAATCTTTGATTGCTTGAGCCGCGATACTCTCCGGCGCGTTTCGCAAGTTCGCGCACGAATGCCCCGTCAATCAGTAAATCTGTCTTGGCTAAAATCCTATTTACGCAATCAGACTCACGCGCCAATAAATTTTCCACCGTATAACCGCTGTAAATGACCAGGTGATAACCTTTTGCTTTGAGTTTTTCGACCAGAATTTGCAAACTTTCCGGCTGGTCGAACGGTTCACCGCCCAAAACGGTTACGCCGTTATGTTCACCGCTTTGTTTATCTATTTCGTCAACAATTTTTTCGATTGAAGTTAATTTGCCATTCGATTGTTCGTGCGTTTCCGGCACATAGCAGCCCGCACAGCGAATTGAACAGCCTGCCACCTGAACGACGCTCCGCCGTCCGGGTCCGTCAACGGTCGAATGATGATAGATTCGGTAAAGATAAATTGCTTCTTCCGGCGATTCTGTTTCGGATTGTTTAGCTATGTTTTCGACAAAAGAGTTTTCGATTTCAAGTTTCGGACGAGCGCAATTAACGACGCTTCCCGCTCCCAAATACTCGTTTATTTCTTTGGCGATTTGAGCGTCCGTTTGCGATGATTCGACCGTTACACGTCCAGTGTCGGGTTCGAGAATAAAAACTAGCTCGCGCATCACTTGCCTTTGATTTGCTGTTTGACTTCCGGTTTGGCGTAAAATTCTTTCGTCTTTTTATCTACCGTCGGATTTCCCAAAAGCTGTTTCAACTCCTTCGCCGCTTTTTCGCACGCCTCGCCTTGGATTCCTTTGATTTCGGTTTCGCACTTTCCTGTTTCGGTATCAATTATAAATTCGATTTCCGGCATTTTTTTATTTCCTCCTAAAATTTGACTCTGATCTTGACGGTTTTTCCGATTGTTTCCTTGACGAGCGAGCCGCCAAGTCGTTTCGCCATTTTTCTGGCGGTCGCTTCGTGATACTGCGTTTGCAGACGTTTCAAAAAATCGCGTCCGAGACGATAATCTAAATCCATATCGTCAACCACCAGCGAATAACCTTTGGTAGTTTTCTGAAAACCGATGTCGCCTAAAAGCCGATAAGATTTGACAGTAGCTTTGCGAATAATCACATCCACCACTTTCTGATCGCGTTTATCATAACCTTGCAATAGAAGGTCTGTTCCAACCGTAATATTTTCAAACCCCATTTCCTTCAGGGCTTCGATGAGAAGTTCCCTGTTGGCAAAGGTTTCCGATTCAAATGACATATATTTGCTCATTTTCAAATCTCCCGTAAAATTTAACAATAAAATTTGTCAACGAATCTTTGATAATGATTCGCTGATTTTTGCTATATTTTGTCTGCCGCTTATTTTCTTTTTTAATTATTTTTTGGATTAAGAAAATGGAGAATTAAAATATTGTTAGATAACTATAAATTTATATTTTGCTGAAATTGATAAAATACATTTTTTCTCTATACAAATGGGTTTCACTTTAGTTAAGCGTGGAATAAAGCGTGAAGTGCCTGAGTCGGATACAAAACGGATAACCTGTGATTAATCACTTTCCTTTCGGTTTTCTTTTCTCTCGTCTGCACATCATGCTAGAATTCTCTAAACAAATTCGGAGAAGAAACTAGCCATGAACTTGATAAACACAAAAGGTTACTTCGTTTCAAACCGTAATCAATTATTTTCGGGGCAACTCATTATGCGACAAATCCTGCTCACAATACTTCTTTTGACCGCGTTCCTTTCAATACTCGTCAAAAAAAACGGACGTATTCAAGCGGCGCTCGTCTACTCCACAAACCTTGGCGGCAACCCGAGCGAAGTTACAGAATCAACAGGCTCAGACATTTTCGGCGCAGCGAATCATCAGTTCCCTAGTATTGAAAACCCTTCACAGATCAAAACAGCGGCGGTTGTGAATTGGAAGGGCAGCCAAGACAATCGCTGGAGTAATCCGGGCAATTGGGAAGGCGACCGTGTGCCGAGAGTATCGGACGTGGCACGATTCGCGGCGGGATCAAGCTTGGAAGTGCTGGTGGACGCAAACTCTTCGGGCTTTGTGGGCGGCTTGATAATGGAGCCGGATTATGACGG
>CALMEH010000480.1 GCA_937863115.1 uncultured Acidobacteriota bacterium | reverse complement strand
CTACCGGACATCAATGGTATGCCGCGCTTTTTGCCGCTTCGGGAATGATGTCGGCGGCGAAGGAAGAAATCCAAACTGCCTTAGAACTCGAACCGATTTCTTTGCCGATTAATGCCGATGCCGGACAAATTCTGTATTTTGCGGACGAATACGATAAAGCCTTCGAGCATTGCACCGGCGCAATCGCACTCGACGCGGATTTTATCAATGCTTACGGTTGTCTTTATCAAATTTACACGAAAAAAGAAATGTTTGAAGAAGCCGTTTCAGCCTTTTTTAAACACGAAGCAATCGCCAAAATCGAACGCAAAAATGTTACGGACAGAAATGCAAAACTAAAACAAGCTTTTATAAACGGCGGCATCGAAGATTTTTGGAAAGAGATGCTTACGCCATTATGGGAAGGTCAAGGTTTTTTGTCTCGCGCCGAATATCACGCCCGACTCGGAAACCGCGAAGAAGCATTTCGACATTTAGAAATTTCCTTTGAAAAACGCGAATTCGGATTTTTATATTTAGGTGTCAATCCGGTTTTTGAAAGCTATCGCGCCGACCATCGTTTTCAGAAGTTTATAATGCCATTTAGCTTAGTCTTCAAGAACAGATAATTGACGGCAAACTTTTTCCAAATCCAAAAAAATCGGAAAAACACGCGCTAATGCGTTGGAGTAGATAAAAAACCGATGTAGTTTGAACTTTCTGCAACACTTTTTTCCAATTCTTCAAGCCTTGCTTTTTCGCTCCGAAATCGTCTTGTTTCCATATTTTGTGAACTGCATTCGGGTTATTAACGTAAAAAAATCATAAATTCCGATTCCCCAAAAGATTTCCGCTTTTGCAACCAAAACTTTTGTTGGCGAATCAATTAAAATTATGCGATACAAACAATTTATACTTTTGCTTTTATTGGTTTTTGCGTTTTCTTCGGCAATTTTCGCACAAACGCCGCAAGGTTCGAGTGTTGTTCATAATATTCATAAAATAAATTCGCAGGTTTTGGGCGAAGAACGCACGGTTATAGTGCGCGTTCCGCTTAATTACAATCAAGCGGACACGAAATTTCCGGTCGTTTATATGCTCGACGCACACGCGCCGCAAAATTCGATGATGGTCGGCATCGTCGAACAGCAATCTTGGAGTGGAATGATGCCTGAAATGATTGTCGTCGGCATCCAAAACACGAATCGAACACGCGATTTAACACCGACGAAAACACAGCGCGAAGATAGCGGCGGCGGCGATAAGTTTTTGGATTTTCTCGAAAAAGAAGTAATTCCGATGGTCGAAAAAAATTATCGAACACAGCCTTTCCGTGTTTTTGCAGGACACAGTTTGGGCGGTTTGATGACGGTTTATGCTTTTGTTTCACGCCCCGATTTGTTCAATGCCTACATTGCCGCAAGTCCTGTTTTGCATTGGGATAATGATTTTGTCATCAAACGCGCCGAAGAAGTTTTCAAACAAAATAAAGATTGGAAAAAGACGATGTTTATCGCGCTCGGCGATGAACCGGATTATGTCAAAGGTTTTAATTCGTTTCAAGATTTGCTCAAAAAAACGAAGCCGAAAAATTTTGAATACGAGTTTCAGCAATTCAAAAATGACAATCACGGCTCGGTAGTTTTGCCCGCATATTACGCCGGATTTCGAAAGATTTTTGCGGGCTGGACACCGCCGACAACAGGCAATCTTACGGATTTGGAAAATCATTACAAAAATCTTTCCAAACGATTCGGCTACGAAATAAAAATCCCCGAAACAATGCTCAATCAAGTCGGTTATCAGCTTTTGGGCGCAAACCGTTTTGATGAAGCAATCGCCGCTTTTCGCAAAAATGTCGAAAATTACCCGAATTCGGCAAACGTCTATGATTCTCTCGCCGAAGCCTTTGAGAAAAACGGACAATTAAAACAAGCCGCCGAATTCTACGAAAAGGCTTACAAACGCGCCGAAATAAACGGCGAAACCCAACTCGCCCAAACCGCCAAAGCAAACTTTGAGCGAATTTCGACGAAACTAAAATAATAAATTTAATCGCCAATTTGCTTTGAAATCTTTCGATAATTTCTGCTTTCTCGAAGCGGCTCTAACGGAATCTGCAAATTTGTTTATTAGCCGAACAAGGGTTAAAATCAGGAAGTCAAAATCTCAAAATGAAAAAGGAAGTCATAATGAATTTTAAAATCTTGGTTTTTGTGCTGATTCTCCCTTTCTTGGTGCTTACTAATGCAATCGGTCAGGGAAAGGTTCAGATTGTCGTCAGTGTGGATTGGGAAGGCGATGATTTAACGGCACAAAATCTGCAAGCGATGAAGGATTTCCGGCGTGATTTTCACGACATTCCTCTGCAACATTTTCTTAATGCCGCCTATTACACTAAACCGCAAGCGGACGCGGCGCAGATTACTAAAACCATCAAATCCGTTCTTCTTCCGGGCGACGAACACGCTTTGCACATTCACGCTTGGCGAAGTCTGGTCGAATCTTCGGCGGTAAAATTTCGCGCCAGTCCATCTTTTGTAATGGAAGGTTATAGTCAGGCAGATTGTCCGATTGATTGCGGAGTTGATATTCCGTTGACGGCTTACACGGTTGCCGAACTGCGAAAAATTATTGCCCGAAGTGTCGAAATTCTCCAAAGAGAAAAATTCAAGCGTCCCAGAAGTTTTCGCGCCGGAGGTTGGCAAGCTGATGACAAAGTGTTGGAAGCCTTGGCGGCTGAAGGATTTACGCTCGATTCTTCCGCCACCGATGCCGAATTTTTGCGGGCGCAGTGGAGCGAATATAATTTGTATGATTTGGTTGCAAACCTCTGGAAGGAAACTAAACCGACCAGCCAGCCATATATTTATACAACTTCTTCGGGCTTGAAAATTCTCGAATTGCCCAACAATGCGTGTCTGTCCGATTATATGACGGGTAATGCGATGCTGAAAGTTTTTCAAAGCAATGCGCTTGCGTTAAAAAAGAATCCGAAGAAAGATGTTTATCTCTCAATCGGATTTCATCAGGAAACC
>CALMEH010000479.1 GCA_937863115.1 uncultured Acidobacteriota bacterium | reverse complement strand
GCGGCGGCGCCGGATCCCCCCGCGGACACCACGCTTCCCGCGGCGCTGGCGGCGGCACTTGCACGAGTGCGGCGACGAATTGCACTGTAAATTTGAATACGACGAATGTTTCAACGGCAACTTGCTCAACTCCACCATCAACCGTTACAAACACGCCGCGTTGTCGTGCGTTTGCGGCAATCAATAATCTGCGTCCCGGCGCGGCATCAGGTTTTTTTGGAAATCAAGAACAAGTTGCTTCAATCGGCGACAGTCTTTATATGGGATTAACAACGGAACTTAGAACCCGTTATCGCAAATATAAGAACGGATTTGCTACTTCGATGCGGTTTGTTTATACGCTTGCGAGCTTCAAAGATGACGGAATTGTCAACACTTCGGAAGCCACTCTTCCGGGAGATTTCAACCGCGAATTTTCACGCGCTTTGCAAGATCGCCGTCATCGCATCTCATTTTCGGGAACATTTGACACACCGTATTGGCTCGGCAAAATCCGTTTTTCACCGCTTTTCCGATTTGGTTCGAGTGCGCCGTTTAATGTCGGACTCGGAAGAGACCGCAATCTTGACGGTTTGGCAAATGACCGACCGAATTTCACAGGCGATTTAAGTGATATTTCGTGGCGGCGTTTGAGTTCAGCATATCCTGCCGATTTAGCCGCGAGATTTACTCTTGCTCCGATTGGAAGTCCGGGAAATCTTCCGCGAAACGCCGGAAAAGGTCCGAGATTTTACGCGCTTGACTTAAATCTCAGCCGCGAATTTCGTTTCGGTGAAAGATTTAGGATTCGCCCGACCGCTGAATTTACAAATCTGTTTAATATGACGGTTTTCAGCTTCGGTTCTAATTTCATTGACTTCGATCTTTTCAACAGCACCGATCCGGCAACACTTGCCGCCGCACGAGAAGCCTTTTTAGCTCCGACGCGAACTTATCGTCCGCGCCAGATACGATTCGGCTTGCGGTTTGATTTTTAACGGAAAGTAAGATTTTCTCGTAAAAAAACTGCTAAATTGTTTTTTTTCACATTTAGCAGTTTTTACTTGACAATAAAACTGAATTGAAATAACATCTTGAGCATCTCAACTTTGATACTCGGAAATTTAGTATGTTTTCAGGTTGCTTCCCAAAACCAACTCAAATAACCCTTTCTTCTACGAACGAGAGAGAAAGTTTTGAATTGTGTAAATCGGGAGTGAGAAGTTTGAGAGAATCGAATCTAAACAAAAGCCTTGAAGTTATTGCAAGTAACTTCAAGGCTTTTTGTTTTAAGTGCCTCTGCTGTGTTTAGGACAACAGGTGCGACCTAAGCAACTTGCATCATAGCGCAAAACACGGCAAAGGCTCAACCCGAAACGGAGAGCGAAAGTCTGTGAATGCGCGATTTTTTGCAAAAAGACTGTCTTTTCCAAAAGATTTTCGTTTCTCCCTAGAAAATTAGGAGAAAATATGATGCATACAAAAGCAATTATCAGTATTTTTATACTGATTTGCATATCCAACATTTTTGTTTTCAGTCAGCAAAAACAACTTTTCCAAAATATTTTTAAAATTACAAATAACCCGATTGGAGTTGAAATACTAAATTCTCAGGCGGATTATCAAACTTTGGAAGTTACTGACGACATTGCCTATCAACAGTTGTTTCGCTTACTTTTGAGTTTCGAGAAAGAAGCCGCTAAACAAACCAACGAGGGATATTCAAAACGAGCCGAACTTTTACGCGGCTATTTTCAAAGAAAAGCCGGATTGACCTTCGAGCAAGCCAAATTATTAAAAGATTACGCGCTTAATTTTACAACTCGATTCGGCTGTATAAGCACTCGTGGCGAGTCTGAAAAGTATGATTCGGAAAAATCTAAAGGTGAGCGCAGTCAAGCAGTTTTTGAATATCGGAATAGCCTTCGTCAACTTTTAGGTGAAAGCAGTTTCGATAGATTTGATAAATTTGTTCAGGAGAAAATCACTTCCCGAATAATTTACACTAAAAATTTAGCAACTCAGGAGGTTAATTTCGGATATTCAATGGTTGATTACTATGGAGACGAAGTTATCGGATATTCATCTACTGATGAACCTGCTGGGCATTGCGTAATGATTGAAAATACTGTTTTGGCAACGCTCAGTAGCGATGCGGAGGGCATCGTTGCATATGATGCTGCCGAAATGTGTGGGGGAGCCGCAGAGGTTTACTTATATTATTCCAATCCGCAACCGGAAGATCGGTTTTGTGTTGACGGTGAACACTATTTCGTAAGCTCTTATGGACTACCGTTTAACGATTCGCGTCGAAAATCAAATCTTGGTGCTTGTTATAGCGGAAAAGTAGAATCATTGCCACCGTCAGAAAATTGTTTAACAATACCACCTTTGCCAAATGTTACAGGAGTAAGTTTTCAACCGATAGCTCAAAACAGTTTGCCGATAAATGAAAATCCAAATACGGGCGGTGGTTTGAGAGTTTTTCCTGATGATAACACACCGGGAGAAACCGCAAATCGCCAAACAATTCAGGTTCGTGCGAGTATTGACGAGGCTCGTGCAGGAGTAACGGTTCATTTCTTAAATTTTGATCTAGACGATCCTTCAGATAACCCAGACGTTGATCCCGATGGAAACGGAAATGATAATCACGGAAGTGTTATGAATTCAAGTGCCGGACGTTTAATCACGACACAAGCACAAACCAATTCACAAGGTATTGCAACGGTTAATTTTACAGTTACAATGCAACCCGGTGATAATTTTGCCATTGCCGCCAGCACCGATTCTACTGAATTGCCGGATGTTACAATGGACGGAATTAATTTACTAAACGGAAGCGGTGCGACAATTGAGACAACGTGCGATGGAACGGACATCGTTTGCCGAAGCGAAATGTTAACGGTTTGGCGGAGATTACATATTGAAGTTGATTCGATGGGCGATGTGTCGGGAAATCTTGTTTCGGGAGCTACTCCGAATGAAGTGCGAGTTAGACGAAATGCAACTGAAATTATCACCTTAAACAATACGTTGGAACCGAATCGTTTTGAAAACGGAAGATTTGTTATAGGCGGTTCTTCTTTGGAAGTTACCCAGAACACGACTAATACAATAACCGTGAGGAATAATAATCAACCAACGGTTTATGCTCCCGCAAATTCACAATTCCAACTTTACGATGACGATAATTTTGATGATGGAATAGGTCTACTTAATGGTGATATTGGCGAAGATATTCCAATGCCTAACACAAACAGAATGACCGCCAATAGTGATGATGCAACTGCAAATGTTTTTGCTCATGCCTATGTTAGACCTGTATATGATGTTGGCGATAATAATGATAGTGTTCCATTTTTTGCAAATGTCGAAAATAATGAAATTACAGATTTATTTGACACTTACTTTACTCAGCAAGCAACGCATACAGGTAGTGATGCTGGGGAGTTTTGGACAATTTATTTATTAGGAGGCTATCAATATACAACAGCCAGCGATGGAGATCCGCGTAGATTTAATTCGAGTATGGTCTTGCAAAATGTTTATGGAGCTGCTGATGTTCCTGAAAGAGCCAGAACCGGGCGTGGTGCGATTATTTTTACTGAAGAAGGCAGAAACACAGAGTATCCTGCCGGCTGGACAGACCCGCCTGTTAGTCGAGCATACACAGTAGGACACGAGGTTGGACATTTGTTTGGCTGTATCCACAATGACGGCGGGCTGATGAGTATAACCCAATCAAGGACTTCTGGAGTATTTACACCAATTTGTCTTAATCAAATTAGAACAGCTACACATCCGTAGCAATTCAAATGTTAAGGAGGAAAGAAAATGCAAATAAATAAAATGTTGTTGAGTTTATTATTGTTGTTAGGCGGGTTTTTTACAGCTATGACAATCGGAAAAGTAGCTGTTTTTTCCGTTTCGGAAAATCAAAAATTAAGTGCCAAAATTAATTCTTTAAAGCCGAGTTATATTCTTGGAGAAGAAGTTGAGTTAAACTTCAAACTTTATAGAACCGAAGACGCGGAGCAAAATACGCAAATAAATCAGTGTGGATATTTAAGGATTCAAATAGCTAAAGAAAATGAAAGCTACAGCGATTATTTTGGTTCTAAATGGCAGACTGAAACTTGTGAAGTGGAAATTCCCCAAAAAGTAGATAATTTTTCTGAAATGAATGAAAGAGTATTGTGGAATGTTAAGCCAGAAGTTTCACATCTAAACTCCGATGCGGCAAAGCGTGTATCGAAAGGTCGAATTATGACAGATTACGCATTTCCAAGTGTCGGAACTTATTCTATAAAAGCAGTTCTAACTTTGGCTGACGAAAACAAAACAAAAATTGAATCCGAACCCATTCAAATTAGGATTATCGAGCCTATTGGCAATGATTTGAAAATTTGGAATTCGATAAAACAGAATGGCGAGATAGCTTATTTCATACAGCAAGGCAGATTTTTAACTATTAAAGAAACCGAAACGGAGAAATTAGCTCAACAAATCGAACAAATTGTAGCTGATTATCCCGATGGTATTTTAGCTGTTCAACTGAATCAAAGCCTTGGAAAATTTAGGTTTAACGAAATAAAGCGAAAAGAATTTTTGGAAAACTTGAAGCAAACTTCTAAAAATTAGGGCGAAGTTTTATCTAAAATTCATAGTGTCAGATGTCGAAAACCAATTCAGCATCTGACATTTTTATTGAATGGAGTCAGTAAAATATTTTATGCTAAATAAGTGAGTTCGCAAACGCTTCGGCAATTTTTTGATGACTTATCCTCTTGATTTATGTTAAATTAAAAGTGTTGAACATCTTTGTTCTTTCCTGCCAAAAGCTATGAATCAAGTTTTAGAAAGTTCGGAAATTATGCTCTCGGAAGGTTCGGTGGAATCGGTTCTGCTCGATGCCGATCTTTTCGTCAAATATCGTGCGCCGGAAAAGGCGTTTGCACTTTTGCGCGAATCAATGGAGCGCAGTCCGCGTTCGATTCCTCTGCGCGAGAAGATGCGCGAGATTTGCATTTCCCAGAAAAACCGTGACGAAGCTGCGAAACAATGTTTGGCTTTGGTCAGTCTTTACATCGGGCGCGAAGATTTTGATTTGGCTTATGACAGATTGCAGGAAGCGAAATTATTAGACCCGCGAATTTCCGTTGCTTCAGGTTTGGATGCGATTCGCCGCGCCCGCCGTCCCGATTTTGCCGCCAACCGCGACCGCTCGCCGCAAAAAGTTCGCACGGATGTAACTTTCGCGGGAAATTTAGCTTTCGTCAGCATTTTTGATGCCGTGCAGGTTATCGAAAATTCAAAAATGACAGGTTTGCTCGTGATTAAAGCGGATTTACATTTGGCAAGCGTTTCATTTAACGAAGGCAAAATCGTTGATGCTGAATCAGGTCAGCACAACGGCACGGCGGCTTTCCGCGAAGTCATCGAACTTAACAGCGGAACATTTGAATTTTCCACATCCGACCACGAATTTAATGTCGTCATAAATGTTTCGAGCAACACCAATTTTCTGCTTGACGTTCTCACCGAACTCGACAACGAACGTGCCGAAAAACAAGGCTTGCGTTCCTTAAGCGAAGAAGATTTTTAACTTGCCGATTTGAAATATTCAAGGCTTCAAAATAAAATTGCTACTTACCATTGTGAAATATTAGGCAGAAAATCGAAGAAAAGCCGGAAAAGAAATTATCCACAGATGAACACAGATAAACACAGATAAAATCAAGATGAAATTATCTGTGTTTATCTGTGTTCATCTGTGGAAAAATAAAAAATATTACTTTTCTCTTTGTGATCATTTTGCTGTTTATTGATGTGATAAACGCGCAATATCGCTCGGAGATTTGGTCGACGGTAACAGGTTTGCCGCAGAACACCATCACCGCGATTTTGCAGGCGAAAGACGGTTATATTTGGTTTGGAACTTTCGGCGGATTAGTGCGTTTTGACGGAATAAAATTCAAAATCTTCAACACTATCAACGCTCCGGCAATAAAATCGAACCGCATCACTGCACTTTACGAAAGCAAAGACGGAACGCTTTGGATTGGGACGCAGAGCGGCAATCTGATTTCTTACAAAGACGAAGTTTTTACGTCCGTTCTTGAGCCGCCGATTACTTTGCGGGCGGCGATTTTTTTTATCTGTGTTGATGAAACGGGCGCGATTTGGACTCCGGCGGGCGGCGTTTTGCAGAAATTTACGGCTGATGCTTCGGGTAAGTTTACGGCGGAAAAAGTTTCTTTGCCGAACGAGGAAAATCCGAACGTCGGCGCAATCGTCCGTGATGATGCGGATAATATTTGGATTTCGACGATCGCCGCGCTTTACAAATACAAAAACGGCGCGTTTCAAACTTTTCCGTATCGAGATGTTATTCCGAAAACGGAAGCAATAAACGGAAATCCGCAACCTCCGCTCGTCAGAATTTTTATTGACGGCAAAAAGCGGCTTTGGCTTTTCGGGTATGAAGTTTTGGCGCGTTTTGAAAATGGCAAAATTGTTTCGATTTTGCACAAGAAAAACGCAGGTTTTAATTTTGTCGAAAATATTGACGGCAGTTTTTTTCTGAAATCGGAAGATAAAATTTATCGCTTTGCCGATGATAATTTGCGCGAACTTTTGATTGACGACGCGAAGAATTTTGAGCGTTTTCGGCTGATGACTTCTGACCGCGAAGGGAATTTGTGGATTGGAACGACCGGCAAAGGTTTGCTCAAATATAAAAAACAAACGGCGCGAACTTTTGCAAAAGCTGATGGTTTGACCGATACGGATGCGTTTTTTATTTTTGAAGACCGCGAGAAAAATCTGTGGATTGGGGCGGATAATTTATACAAATTCGCGGACGGAAAATTTGAAATTGCTTTGAGCGGAAATCACGTCTCGGCGTTTCAGAGCAAAGACGGCGCGGTTTGGTTTGCGGCGCAAGGCGGAAAAATTTCGACTTACAAAAACGGCGTTTTCAGCGATTTTTCAAAAGAATCCGGCATTGTGTCCGAAAGAGTTTTTGAAGACAGCCGCGGCACGTCTTATTTTGTAACAGCGGAAGGTTTGCTCGCCGTTCGCGGCGAAAAGCGCGAAATCATTTTGCCGCCGAATATTGGGGTAAATACGAGAATTCAAACCATCATTGAAGA
>CALMEH010000478.1 GCA_937863115.1 uncultured Acidobacteriota bacterium | reverse complement strand
TCCGGGGGCAAAAAAGATTTCCTTCCCGACAACGACACCGCGCCGCGGATAAAAGCCGCTTACCCGCCAATAGGCGTTCTGAAGCAAAAATATACCTCGCCGGAATACAAACTGCCGAAAGTTATTTATTTGGGCGATATTGATGACGATTTTAAGTTTGCAGAAAACACTCAAGTAAATTTTGAAAACAATTCGACACATTCACATCCTGCGATTGAAAAAAATGATAGCTCGAATCAAGTGATTTTAGATGAAGAAACTTTTGAAAAAATTGCCGAAGAAACCGTTGAGGAATTCTTTGATGAAAACCCCGATTTTATTGAAACCGAAGAAACAAATATGAAAAACGAAGAAGAATATTTGACCGATGAAGAAGACATCGCTTCGCGTGTGAGCAGTGCGGATCTGAAGGAAAGCGAAATGAACATCGAAAGCTCGCCCGTTGTTTTGTCAAAGGAAGTTGAAAACAAAGAAGAATCTGACGTTGATTCCGATGTTCTCAATGATTTAAGCGATAATGTCCGCGCCGCTCATCGGGAGTTTGAAGTCCGGGCGATGGAGATCGGTCGGAGTGCGTTTTAAAGAATTATGGTTGCCAGCAGAATCAAACTTTCGTTAATCGTTGCGGTAATGGCACTTTTTATCGTCATCGCCGCTTATATTTACTCGTTGTGGTCAGTTGACCGTAAAAAATCAGCCGAAATGCCGATTGAATCGGTTTCGATGATGATGCGCGATCTGCTCCGCTTTCACGAAAAGCGCGGCGGATTTCCCGAAGATTTGCAAAAGCTCGAAGGCGTTATCTGGGAGCGGAAAAATCGCTTGTTTTCGGCGGAGAACCGTGCATTGAATCATCGCAATTATTACTATTTCTACACGCAAATTTCGCCGCACCAATTTACGCTCTGGGCGATTCCGACGGGCAACAGCCGTGAAGACGCTCCAACGTGGTTTTTGGTTGTTTCGCCTGACATTTGCCGGCGATTTAAAGGCGCGGCACTTCCGCTCGAACAAATTGACAGCATCGAAGCCAACCCGACTCTCAAAAAACTCGGTGTTTTCGGCTTAATTGAACAACCAATTATAAATTTTAAAGATCAGCAAAAAGCCTCTGAACAATTTACCAAAAAGTAATCTGCTCAAAGGCTAAAATTGCTTTTTTTATTTGGCTAAATGACCTTTTTAACTTTACCTGGTGAAAACGGGCGCGTCCTTTATTTTCTCAATAAGACTTGCCTTGCTTCGCTCATCTTTTAGCGCGAAATGATTTTTCGCCTGATTAACGGTTTCTCGTGAATTATTAGGAATTCCTTTATCTTTTGTCGCCAAGATTTGTTTGGATTCAATTTTTTCGGTAATCTGACGACTCAAAACACTTATTTGTCCTTGATCGTTTGTGAATTGCTTGAAATCCGATTGCTTTAAATTCTGCATTAAAATCTTGCCTATTTGTCCTTCCGAAATATTTTGCTTGGCATCGGTATTCTTTTTGAACCAGTCAACCAAATCGGTTTTTATTCCCTCACGAAGCACCGCCATTTTTTCATTACGGTTGTAGTCTTGACGGATTTTATTCAAATGGGAAGCCTCGCGGTCGAGTTTGGAAAAGGCTTCGGTGATCTTTGATTTGTCGCCACTCGTTTGCAGAAGATTTGAAGCGCGTTCGAGTTGTTTGTAAGTTAAAAAGGCTTGCTGACTTGCTTCCGGTGAAATTTTCCGGTTGTCTGCACCGAGTTCTTTCGGTTCGAGTTTTTCCTTAACTTTCTCAAATGCTTGTTCTTTTATTTGGTTACGTTCTTCGGTTGAAAAAACAGAAGTCGGGTTAAAATTTTCCCCCTTTTCAAAGTCTGAATTGGCAGAAATTTTCTCTTTCAAACTTACTCCGATGAGTTGTTTTTCAGCTTTTTCGAGTTCTTTTTCAAAAATTCGCAAGGTAAAAGGTTTATTTTCGATTAGTTTTTCATTGATATTTTGTGCTGAAATATTCTGTGTTTTTTCGCCTGAACTTAGCGTTTTCACCGATTGTAATTTGCTTTCCTCCAAAACTTTCAGATCTTTGGAAATACCTGAAAATTCGCTTTTGATATTGGCTTTCATCTCGGATAAAACCGACTCATTTTTCGTAAATTTGTGAGCATCGCTGATAGTAATTTCCTTTTGAACGGCTCGTAAAAATTGGTCATTGGCTTTGTTTGAAATAAAATTTGAAGATTTTCCGCCTAAAGCAAGTTTAACGAGTTCTTTTTGATTGTTTGTAAATGGAACTTCAGCTTTCTGAGCCTGCATTTTGGCATTGGTGCGAGAGACATATTTTTGCAAAATGCCTTTATTTTCACGAACAGCGTTTCGGGCTTCCGCTTGAAACTGCATAATTTTATCAAGTTTTGCTTGAACCGATTTTTCGGTTTCAGACAAATTTAGGGAAGCGTCTTTTTGCTCAGAATATGCCTTTATTTCCTCACGAAAATTATTTATGGCTTCATCCTGACCTTTTTGCAGGGCGCGGGAAACCTGCCTTTCGCCAAAATGTTCAAATTTATATTTCGCGCTTTCGCGTTTGTCATCCGAGTAGAACTTTTCAAGTAGTTCGCGGTAAGTTTCCACGCCGACTTGGGCTTTTTCGGGCAGTTTGATACTAATAAATGTTTTGTTTTCTACATTGGAAACTTCAGTGCGGGCAAAGGTTTGCACGACTTCGCCTATCTTTTTATTTTCGGGATTTTCGCCTTTCTGAAGCTCTTGAGCTATGTTTTCCAATTTTTCGAGCGGCTGGTTATTAAGCAAAATACTGATAGCATTAACATCGCGGTCACTAATTTCTTTCTGTGCAAGCGCGGCAGTATCTATCTTCTCCCCTAAAATCCGTGCTTGATTGAATTGGCTGTGCAGATGAAAACTCTTTTCCGCTTGGCTCATCTCAAGTTTCGGTTGCTCAATTCGATTAATTTCTTCTTTCCTTTCAAGCTGCCCTTTTTTAAAGGCGATCCGGTATTCGAGATTTTCCTTTTGCTGCGTGGCTCGCGCGTAAACGAAATCTTTTTCCTGCGGCGGTAACTTTTGATAAATTTCCTGATGGTCAAAATTATTCTTGTATTTTAGCTCTTTATTCGGCGTTTTGACGCTTTCAAAAAAATGCTTGGTCGCCAAAAGTGAATCTTCGAGTTCTCGTCTTTGGAGTCTTGATTCCAAACTTTCAACTAATTTTTGGGCTTCGGGACTCGGTTTTATTTCGCCTTTAAGAAAAGATTCGGTCATCGCGCGGCGGCTCGCTCCACTGTGTGCATATGAAAGCCGCACAGCAGTCATCTCGTTTGTGTAATGCGCGGGCGAAGATTCGGTAAAGAGAAACTGCATTTCTTTACTCGTTAATGGTTTCGGGAGTTTCGATTTTTCGTTATCGTTGAAATCTTTCCATTTCATTCCGAGCGCGGCATTTTCGGCACGGATTTCGGATGCAGTTTTCATCACGTCCTCGCGTGTCGAGGCGGATTCTAGGCGCGCGGCAAAATCGCGGTATCGTTCATTTTCAAAACGAAGTCTTGTTTCCGGTTGTTTGAGTTGATAATTAACGTATGATGAAATGAAATTTCTACCATTAACCGATTGTTCGGAAGGTTTGCCGACGACGATTTCGGCTGAATTTTCCAGCTTAAAGGCAAAATTAGGTTTGGCTTCTCTGATTTGATTTAGTTCCTTTTTGAGTGCTGTTTCCTCAGATTTATCTCCAGATGAGTTTGCCCGAACTTCATCAATTTTTGTCAACAGATTTCCGGTTTCTACTTTTTGTTGGCGATAAAAGGTATTGATTGCTTCTTTTTCAGCCATTAAAAACTCACCCGGACTTTTGAGTTCGACGATGTTTTGGCGGCGTAAATCAATTTTCGCAATCTGTCCGTCAAGGATTTGATTTGTTTCAGCAGATTTCCCGCCGGATTTGTTTGTTTCAATTCCATTAATTTTTTGTCTCTGTTGAATGGATTCGAGTCTATTTTGTGCATCTTCTCGCGCACTTTGCCAGACCGCTTGATTATACGGAGCAAGAATTTCCTTTGGTGTTACGCCGTTTTCGAGTTTGAGATCAATTTCCGGCAGAGTTTCAGTGATGAGTTTATTAATTTCTGTTCGAGTATAATCTTCCGGGATGCGTGGAATGTCTGTGCCTAATCCGATGCGCTCATAACCTTCGGCATTTATTTTTCCTCTTGGCTCAATAATTTCCGCCTGTTCAGATAGGGTTTGGTCGTAAATAGACGGCTCTTTTTCCTTTCCTTCGAGGTTGATCGCTTCTTCATAAATTTCTTCAAGATTCAAATTTTCGCCTTTAATATCAAAAACCGACTCTTGAATTTCGTTCTGTTCATATCCGGCAAACGGCACAAATTCGATTTTATCCAACGGCTCAAGCGAGTGCATTTCTTCCGCCAGAACTGAAATTCTTTCAAGAGTTTCGTCAAATTTCGACTTTTCTCCAAAAGTTTTGTTTTCATCGCGCTCACTTGTTTCGTTTTTGCCTTCTAAAGAGTCATACATCCAACCGAAAATTTTAAACTTGGTTTCGCCGTCTGCCGTCAAGCCCGCAATTTTATTGCCGTATTCGACGACCACCGGCGCGAGTTTTTTCGCCCGTTCTTCATCCTGCAAAATTTTACCTAATTTTTCGACGGCGTAATTTTGAGTTGTTATTACGGGTGGTTCGGAAACGCTCAATTTTTCTTGTGGCACGATCAGATTGCCGTCCACAACATTTGCGCCGCGCTCGTAAATATCGCGGGCAAACTGTGAAGATTGTCCCAAATAAGAGGCTTGCTCACTGCGGTTTCTGCCCTCCGTTTCATTGATTTTTTCAAAAATTCGGTCATTTTCGCTAAAACTTAGGATTTCATTGATTGTTCTTTGCGTGCGCGGATTTAGATTTTGCTCTTGTTTGATTGAATTATTTTGACCGATTTCGGCTTTTTCACCTCTGTTTTTTTCGCCAAGCCGTTCATTTTTAAAATGAGCGTTGACTTTCTCAACCGCCATTTTGACGACATCAGCGTGACACATTCCGCCGTTTCGACAAGCGCAGGCAATCGTAATCTGTTCGCCTTTATCAAACGAATCGCTCAAAAGTAGCAGCCCATCGCGGAAATTGTCCTTATTGGTTTTGTAATCAAGCCGCAGACGGTCCGCATAATCGGCTAAGGCTTTTTCCGAGTCTATTTTCAGTGCGTCAACTTCTTTTTCCGTCGGCGATAAAATTTTCAGGCTGGCGGTTTGGATATTGTTCAAATCGAGCAGACGTTTTGCGGTTGGAATTTCATTACCCGCGCTCTGCACAATTACTTTGTTTTCGACCGAAGTTTTTGGGGCAAAATCTTTTGAAGTTTCTTTGATTTGATTATTAAAGCCGATGTCAGCAAGTTTCTCATTTAGATAAGCGAAGGTCTGCGGAGCTTTTTCTTCAAGTTGTGCTAGTCCTGTTCCAAGTCCTGCCTTGGGGATGACGATAATTTTATCGGGTGGGATTTTGCTGAAGGCTTTGTCAATCGCTTTCACATTCGCGGCATACTCCTTGTCGTTAAAAAAAGCACTCGGATTCTTCGTCGGGAATTTTTTGGTCGGAATGCCGACGGCGTTTTCTTCGCCGCGCATCTCTTTGGCTTGCCCGCCGTAGCCTTGTTCTTTCAAGTTATCGCCGAAAAGAAATATTTTATCCTTTTCAGCACGAACATCGGTGCGGGTGATGTGGTCGCGGATTTCAATTCTTGGTATTTCGTCTTTTTGATTAGCAACGGAATTTGCGGCTGGATTGGTTTCGGTTGTGTTCGGCATAAAATAATCTCACCCGTAAAGAGCAATTTTTATGCCTTAAATGAAAAATCAAAAGGGAATTTTAGACTCTCTGCAAGATTCACAGAATTTCGATTCCAAACTTGATTCCTGACCGCAATTCGGGCATATCTCCAGCCCTCTGTCGAATAGTTCGTTTTGCTTTTGCATGATTACAATTTGCTCCGGCGTTGCGATCATCATCATCGCCAGCGCGTAATCTTCGGCATTGCGTAAAAGCTGTTCCTTAACGCTTTTCGGCACGTTTATTTGTTCCATATTAGTATTTTATCGTCCTCTTTCCTGATTCAAAATCTCAATCTTATTTTCCCGAATTTCAATCGTTTTCTCTTCTGATTTCACCTCATCCTTTTCAATCTCAAGGGGCAATTTTTGTTCATTAACTGAACTCATTTCGGTAGATTTAGTAGATTCTTTTTCAGCACCAAAACTTTCCAGAATTGCTGATAAATTTTTTGCCTTTGAATGATCAACCGAGTCAAGAATTTTTTGCAATTTCGTCGCTTCGGATTCATTCTCCGTGTTCATGATTCTAAGCTCAATCGTGATTAATTCCTTCGGCGTAAAAATAGGCTGATGATGATAGCGAGTCGCGCCGAAAAATGATTTTGTTTTGAAATTATTGGTAAATTCGCCCGCAACTTTCAATAAATCTTTCGCTGATTTTAGATTCTCTTTAAGTTCGATGCCTTTTTCTTTAACGATTTTTTCGAGCGTATTTCGCGTTCCTCTTTTTTCCCGATTTTCCAGAAAATATTCGAGCGTTTGGTCAAACAGCGAGCCGCGTGAATCAAAGCGAACCTCCGAAAGTGAGACGAATTTTGCTTCACCGGATTTAGGGTCTGTAACCTCGAATTTCTGAAAATCTTTATTCTGCTTAAAGTCCGCGAGTTCTTCTTTGCAGCGGGTAATTTCGATTTCGCTCATTATTTCGCGGGCGATGGTGCGTCCGGCGATTATTTTTTCCTTCGACTCGTTAATTGAATCGTTTTCGTTTTTACTCAAGCCTTGCACGTTTTCGATGAGCTGTTTTTGCTGCTCCCAATTTTCACGATAAATATCTGCCAATTTCAAATCGAAGGCAAATGATTCAACTTCGGCGAGTTCGGCGGCTGTAAATTTTGCCGTCAAATTTTCTTTTTCGGGATTGGTGTCATTTTTGTAAAAATCCTCCAGAACTTTTTGGATGGATTTTTCGCTCGCTAAATCGCTCGTCATTCGGTCATTTTTTTCGCTCAGTTTCTCCCCGATTGCGGCTTTTATTTCTTCCAGTTGTTTAAGGCTCGTCTTTTCATCAATCAAACCGAT
>CALMEH010000477.1 GCA_937863115.1 uncultured Acidobacteriota bacterium | reverse complement strand
ATTGATACGCGACTTCACGTTGCAGACGTTCTTCCGTAATCGCTCGCGGCTGTTCAAAAAGGTGTGTTGCCATAAAAATCATTCCTTGCGTGGAATAAAAATCGAGGCTTTCGTCGTCAATTTGCGCGACAATAATTTTTCGCCCGCTGTTTGAATCGCCGAATTTTTTCGTGTAAAAATCAAGCGCACTTCCGAGAGTTTCGCCGTAAGACGCAACTACTTTGTTATCAACGGCTCGTGTATAAAATTCCATTGAATAACCGCCGAAATTGAGCGAGTTTTTCGTATATTTTCCGTAAGTAAAATTGCCGACAAGCCCCGGTTTCGATTGCACGAAACGATATTTTCCGCCAACGGCAGAAACCGCCGAATCGCTCGTGCCAATGATTTGAAAACCTGTCGGAATCGAAACATTTATGTCCGATGTCGCAAGGTCAGCCGCGTAATTGTGAAACGGAAACCAACGTGCCGCATACATCAAATAACCGTCGTTTGCTCCAATATAGGCAAGGCGTTTCGTCAAAAGCGGTCCGCCTTGCGGATTAACCAAAACGCCCGAATATTTAAAGCGCAAAGTAATCGGCGTTCCTTTTGTAATCGTTTCGCCTAAATCAACTTTAACGCTCGGACCTAAATCGGAAACGCCGACTTGATCTTGAATAAATGTAACTTGATTTTGCGCGGTTGTCGGAGTTTTTGTTGGCGTAGTTTTGCCTTTTGTCGTGGGTGTCGAAACGATTGAAGATGAACCGCTTTGTCGCGTAATTGATTCGATTTTGAGCGAACCGTTCATTTCAAAAGCCACCGTGCGCGTGTCTTCCATCGGCGTAAAATCAACGTCAACCGTCGCATTCAATTTGTTTTCGTCCGGCGATAATTGAACATCCATTCGATAATTTGTAACATCAAACGGCGCACGTTGAATCTGCTGTGAAAACGCGGCAAACGCCAAAACACAAATCAAACCGATTGCCCCAAATATATTTTTATTTAAACTTTTCATCTTAACTTGTCGGAAAATGCTCTTAAACTTTAACATTATAGATGTTTGAAAAACGCAATTCGTTTGCTTGTCTTCAAAGTTTCCGGTTTCAAGTTTATGATTGGAAATCGTTTTTAACCCGAAACGAGAAACTTGAAACCGGAAACTAACGAACATAAATCGGATTCGACATTATCCACGGCGATTCGTGAACATCATCGAGATAAACTTCTGTTCGATATGCACCTTTTTCCTTTGCTTCAAAAATCGTTTCATTTTTTCCGCTTTCCTCAAAAATCTTTTCGCCGTTTTTGAAAATCACGAGACGCGCAATTTGCGGCGCGGAAATTTTTAATTTTACGCCGTTTGCCAATGCAATTTCGTCGCCTTGAATTTTAGTTTCCGCGCCGTTTTCGGCTGAAAAGAAAAATCCGGTTGTGTCAGAAAAAACATCGAAACCGACAAAAAGATTGCCGCGTTTTATCGCATCAATTACCGTTTGCTGATTTAATTGTTTATCTTTCGCAATCAAAACGTGCGCCCGAACCATTCCGAAAATCGTTTCATAGCGGTCAATCTTAAAGTTTATCAATTTGTTTCCCGCATCGTCGCCGAAAAGATGAAAACCGATATTTGAATGCGCGTCCGTTCCCGCAAAAAGCGTGATTTTTCTTTGCCCGGCGATTTCGTCAAATTTCTTTAAGTTTTCGTCCGCACGCTTAAAAAATTGTGCAAACGTCTGTTCGGGATATGACGGAAACGACCAGATCAAATCGAAAAGCGCATAATACGGAATATTTTTTTTCGCGTTCGCGTGAAGCGAAAAAACTTCGATTCCGTCGAAATTCGAGTTCCAAGTTTTAAACTTTTCGGGATATGTTACCAGCGCAATTTTACTTTGCGCTTGATATTTTTCCAGAAATTTCGGTGTTTCAAGGTTCGCATCTTGAAACGCTTCCGCACTTCCCGAAACTAGCAAAAATCTGTCGCCGCTTATCGTATCAACTTCGTTTCCGCCGACAAAAAGCGTGTTTTTATAAACGCCGTTCAAAGTTTTGGCAGACGAATCGAAATTTTCCGCCGTATGTTCGGTCATCACGACAAAATCGAGATTATTTTTGCTCGCGCCGTCAATCAATTCATCAAAAGTTGCTGTGCTGTGTCCGCCGAGATTCGTGTGCGCGTGAATTATCCCTTTGTATTCGTTGAAATTCGGATTGGAAAAATTCGTGCGATTTGCATTCAGCGAATTGGTTTTTTCGGCGCGATTTGAAATTTGAAAACGCCGATAAATAAACGGAATCTGCGCCAGCAAAAAAACGCCGAGCAAAATCAAAAGAATTTTTTTCCAAATTTTCATAATCTAAAGTTCAGAGTTTCAACATTAAGTTAGAACTCTGAACTTAATCTAAAAAATCAACCGAAACAACCTTTTCCGCAATTTCTTTGCCAATTGCGGCAACTTTTTGATGTTCGGGATGAATCGTGTAAGCCTCAAGCGCGGCTTCGTCCGCAAAAGTCGAAGTCAAACCCGTATCAAACGAGCGGTCGAGATGCAAAATGTCTTTCCCGACGTTAAAACTTATAATATTTTCAATCAAATTCGGTAAATCCCGCAGTTTTGCAAGATGTTCTTCGCGCATCTCGGCGGTCGTTTCCGCTTTATATTTCCAACTGTCTTTTTACAAACAAGCTGTTGGCTATGTTTCCCAAAAACCAAAGCGGCGGTTCAAATTCGATTTCGTCGCGCAAAATTGCGCCCGATTCGTGCGGCAAAACGATGTGTTGATGCCGCCAACTCGCAAAAGGTCCTGAAATTTGCACGTCTTCAAACATTCGCGGCGGTTCGTATTTCGTATGCTCGGCAACCCAACGCGACGGAAAAAGCCCGAAAATCTTTTGCTCAATTATCGCTTGCGAACCGATTTTCGTAATATCGGCTTTTTGAATAATTTTCGCATTCTCCCAAGGCGGCACAAGCCTTTCAAAAGCATCGGGCAACTCGTGAAACGCAAAAACCCGTTCGGGCGCGGCTTTGATAATTGATTCTTTGATAAATTGCATAATTTTTTTTCAACCGCGAAATACGCGAAAGAGCGCGAAAATTTTTATTCTTTTTTTCGCGGCTTTTAGCGTATTTCGCGGTTTAATAAATCCCAAACTTTCCGCAAATGTCTTTCTTCAACTCTGATGCTTCCAACCGAAAGACGCAATGTAAATTTGCCATTTAATTTCGTGTGCGACAGATATGCTTTCCCCGAAGCGTTGATTTCGTTCATAATTTTCTCGTTCAAAGCGTCCAAATCTTCAACATTTTTTGGACAAGCACGAAAACAAACGAGCGCAAACGGCACAGGCGCAAGCATCTCAAAATCAGGCGAATCATCAACCCAATTTGCAAAAAGACGCGCCAGACGGCAATGTTCGTGCAGACGCGCAATCAAACCTTCTTGCCCGAAATAACGCATTACAAACCATAATTTGAGCGAACGAAAACGCCGTCCAAGTTGGATTCCGTAATCCATCTGATTTGTAACAGTTTCCGAAACCTTCAAATATTCGGCAACGAGCGAAAACGTTTGTTTGAGCAAATCCAAATCTTTGACATATAAAACCGACAGATCAAACGGCGTAAAAAGCCATTTATGCGGATTTGTAACGATTGAATCGGCACGATTCATTCCTCGAAAATAATGCTGAAATTCCGGCACAATCGCCACACTTCCGGCGTAAGCGGTGTCAACGTGAAGCCAGATATTATTTCGTTCGCAGATGTCGGCACATTTTTCGACATTATCAACGCTCGAACTCGAAGTCGTGCCGACGGTCGGAATTACGCATATCGGCAAATGTCCCGCGCTCAAATCATCGGAAATCGCTTCGCGCAATTTTTCAACATCCATTTCAAAGCGTTCGTTGGTCGGAATTTTGACGAGAGATTTTTGTCCTAATCCCAATAAAATAACGGCTTTATCAATCGAATTATGTGTTTGCTCCGAACAATAAACTCTTAATAAAGGTAAATCGGTTCGTCCGCTCATTCCGTTTTCGCGGATGCCGAGATTTAATTTTTCACGCGCCATTGCAATCGCGTGCAAAGTCGAAATCGAAGCTGTGTCGTAAATTATTCCCTTAAATTCTTCGGGCAAATTCATCATTTGACGAAGCCAATCAAGCACGACAGGCTCAAGTTCAGTCGAAGCCGGCGAAGTGCGCCAAAGCATCGCTTTCATATCGAATGCGGCGGAAAGCATTTCGCCGAAAACGCCGACCGAACTCGTCGAAGTCGAAAAAAGTCCGTGGAAATTCGGATGATTCCAATGCGTTACTGCAGGAAGAATCAATTTTTCGACATCTTTTAAGACCTCGCCGAAATCTTCGCCTTTTTCGGGCGCGGAAGTTGGCAAAGCGTTTTTTAAATCGTTCGGCTGATTTTGTGAAAGCACCGGAAATTTTTCGATGTTTTCAAAATAATCGGCAATAAAATCAATAATTTCATAACCGAACTTGCGGAAATTTTCCGCTTCCATATCGCCCAAATCGGAGGCGAATGTTTTTTCTTGTTCAAATTTCATAAAATTTTATTTCAAAAACTACTCGAAAATCTTATCAATTTCCGACCAATCGCGCTATTTCAAACAAATTCAATGGCTTGTGCCGTGCATTTCTTAAAAAAATCGGCTACAATTCGTTAGATTTCCAAACTTTCCCTGATTGAGCGGCGTATCACGTCAAGCAATTTAAGGCAAAAATTTCAAAATTTAACGCAAACTGTGAGGTAATAATGAAACTTAAAGTTTTCAAAAACATGCTCTTTGTAGTGATGTTTTTTATATTGTCAATTTCGGCATTAGCCCAAGATAATTCGGCTAAAGATACACAATTAAAGATTCAAATTGAAAAGAATCTAAAGGAAAAAGTATGTGATACAGATGTAGCGGTTGTTGTCAAAGATGGCAAGGCTACCGCGAAAGGCACTGTTCCAAAAGAAAAACTAACCGAATGCACGGCGGCAGTTCAAAGCACAAATCCTGCTCAATTTGACAATCAAATCACAGAAGATGGGATAGATAAAAAAATTGACAGAGCCTTCAAACCGATTTCCGATTGGTGGAGCAATTTGGTTTTTTATCCAATTGCGGGAGTTCCTTTAGTTTTGATTTTGCTGATATTCGGCGCATCATTTTTTACTTTGGTTTTCGGTTTCATCAATATCCGCAAATTGCCGTTGGCAATCAACGTTGTGCGCGGTAAATATGACGCGATTGAAGGACACGAAGCCGAACCGAAAGCAGAGGTCAATATCCAAGACGGCGACATTGTGGACACTATCCGCGATGAAAGCAAAGACGGCGAAGTCAGCCATTTTCAAGCATTGGCAACGGCAGTTTCGGGAACAGTCGGGTTAGGAAATATTGCCGGCGTGGCAATCGCCATTGCTATCGGCGGTCCCGGTGCGACGCTGTGGATGATTATAGCCGGACTTTTGGGAATGTCCTCAAAATTTGTCGAATGCACGTTGGGCGTAAAATACCGCGATATTGACAAAGACGGCACGGTTCACGGCGGTCCGATGTATTATCTTTCGAGAGGTTTTGCCGACATCGGTTTAAGCCCGATTGGAAAAGTTTTAGCCGTCATTTTTGCGATTTTATGCGTCGGCGGTTCTTTCGGTGGCGGTAATGCGTTTCAGGCAAATCAAGCAACTCAACAGATTTCCAATATGATGAGTTTGGAAGGTGGCGCGGTTAAAACGATTATCGGGATTATAATGGCAATTCTGGTCGGTGTAGTAATCATTGGCGGCATTAAACGTATCGCCAGCGTTACCGAAAAACTCGTTCCGGCAATGGCGATTATTTACATCGTTGCCTCGCTTATCATTATTCTCGCGCACATAACGGAAATTCCGGCGGCAATCGGTTTAATTTTCCAAGGCGCATTTGCTCCCGAAGCCGCGGTTGGCGGCGTTATCGGTGTGATTATTCAAGGTTTCCGCCGCGCCGCGTTTTCTAACGAAGCCGGTGCAGGTTCTGCCGCGATTGCCCACTCTGCTGTTAAAACCAAATATCCGGCAAGTGAAGGAATTGTCGCTTTATTAGAACCGTTTATTGACACGGTTGTCATTTGCACGATGACGGCAATCGTTATTGTTCTCTACAATATGGACGGATTTTTCGCTTACGGCGGTCAGGGCGGTCAAGTAATAATCAAAAGAGCTCAGGCAAGCGGGGTTGTTTTTACCTCCGCGGCTTCCAATGATAGTCTGCCCCGCTTTCTTTATATTTTTACG
>CALMEH010000476.1 GCA_937863115.1 uncultured Acidobacteriota bacterium | reverse complement strand
TTTCGACGACTTTTTTATATTGTTCGATAGCCGCGTCCGTTTGGTTTCGGCTCACTAAAATCGAAGCGTAAGCCGAATAAGCCGGAAGATATTCATCATTCGTTTCAATCGCTTTTTTCAATTCGGCTTCGGCAGATTCGATATTTCTTTCAGCCGTAAAAACATCCGATTTCAGATAATACAGCGCGGGCAGAACATCTTTGTTACCATTTGCTTCACTAATCGCTTTATCAATTTTTGAATGCGCTTGCGGAAACTGTTTTTGACGAGTCAAAATCGAAACCGCGCCACTTAAAGCATCAAAACTTTTCGTGTCTTGCGTTAAAGCCTTTTCGTATAATTCGAGCGATTCAGGCAATTTCTTTTCCGCTGTCGCAACTTTTGCAAGATTGACCAATGCCGCCGCCGAATTCGGCGAATTTTTAACGATTTCCTGTAAATCTGTGCGTGCTTCTGCTAGTTTTCCGAGTTCCAAATTTGCCAACCCGCGAGCCGTTAAAGCGCGAAATTGTAATTCGCGTAAATTGACAGAAGTTTCTTCGGCATTCGGCACAGCATTTCGCAAGGCTTCGAGCAATTCATTTGCGCCGCGAAGTGCATTTTCCGTTTCGCCATTTTGAAACGCGGCTTGGATTTTCAAGGTTTTCGTTTTCAGATACGTCGGATGATATTTTTCCAAATCGCCGATAAATGCGCGGGCTTGGTCAATTTGTCCGAGCGCGAGCCGCGATTGAACCATATAGAAAAGCCCGTCTTTATGAGAAGGTGATTTCTTCAAAATCTCTTCCAAATCTTTAATTGCTTCTTCCGGTTTGTTGTCCTGCAAATTTACACGGGAGCGAAGCAGAAAGGCTTGTGCGTCTTTATCGTTTAATTTCAAAAGCGCGTCGGTTTGTTCTTTAACTTTTGGGTATTCCTTTTTTTCGAGATAAATTTCGCCCAAACGATAACGAGCGCGGACGTATTCCGGTTTTTCATTAATGATTTGCGTTAAAGTATTTATTGCGTCGTCTTCGCGTTTGATTTGCGAATAAAATCCGGCTAATTGCAGACGGCTTTCCGCGCTGTTTTCCTGTAATTTTACGAGTTCTTGATAAGCAGATTCAGCTTTATCGAATTGTTTCTGCGAAACATAAAACGCGGCGAGCATTTCACGCGCTTCGAAGTTGTTTGCTTCGACCTCAATCGCTTTCTTAAATTGCGTTTCGGCATCGGCGGCGCGGTCTGTAAAATCTAAAAATCTCGCGTATTCGAGATAACCGACGGCACGGTTCGGGCTGACGGAAATGCCTTTTTGAATCGCTTTCTCAGCTTCCGAAGGTTTTTCCAAATTCATCTGATAGCGCGAAAGACTGACGTAAGTTTCGGTGCGGTTTTCATCGAGTGCAATTGCCTGATTAAAAACTTCCGTAATTTCCTTTTCACTCTTTTTCTGCGCCGTTAGAAGATTTGCCTTCAGCACGAAACCGTCAATGTAATTGGCATTGCGGCTGAAAATATCGTCAATAACTTTTTGCGTTTCATCGGTTTGCGGCGGAATTGCGGCAAGAAAATAATTGCCGAGTTTGGTTTTTGCTTCCAAATTTTCAGGGCTTAAATTCTTAACTTTTTGCAGTTCGTTGATGGCTTCGTTATATTGCCCCAAGTTTTCAAAAACGCGGGCAAGTCCCCAATGCGCTTGCGTCGAATCTTTATCAATTTCGGCGGCGGCGCAAAATTCCATCAAGGCTTCCTGAAATTTGCGTTTTTGCAAATATTCTTCGCCTCGTGCAATATGTTTGTCTTTGGAAACTCCGCAAGATGCGGAAAGAAGGGCAATGCCGAACAGCGCGGCAACCAGCAGAATTCGAGATGAAAAAAATAGGCACTCTCTCATTTTTTTATTAACAATTTCCTTGTCGTCAAGAAACTTTCGCACCGTTTTTTTTAAATTTGGCAGTCGGGGCAATGACCGCTAAATGTCCGGCACGAAAGTTTCGTTTTTCAATTTCCGCTTGAAAAGGGGCAATCTTTCGGCGGAACAACTTGGAAAATCAAATAGTTATCGTTTAAGTAATACAACCGATTTGTGTCGGCATTCATAGAAAATCGCAATCGCGGGGAATTTTCAGAAAAAATATTTTCAACCTCAAAAAAAGCCTTTAAAACGCAACAAGTCCATTTCCAAAAATACTGAAATCACATTTCCGGCTTTTTGTCGGGAAAAAGAATTATACTTCAAAACGGTTTGAAGTCAAAGGAAGTTTTAAGTGAGGTAGAACCAATGGGCAATTACTGTTTCAAATTTAAATTTTTAACTAATCATTTAACAAAGGATAAATGTCAAGAATTCTCCATTCGCTGTTTTCTTGAATCAGATGTATAAAAAACGGAAAGACCGCGTTACAAATCATTGTGAAATCTTTTGGTAAATCTTTGCAAACATCTGTATCGCATTTTTCGACTCTGATTGAATGAACTTTTTTTCTGGTTTTATTGATGTTTTTTTCAAACCTTTTCCGCCATTGATTTGACTTTCCATTTAAATATAGTCTTTGAGCTTCTGATATATTTTTCATATCTTCGGCTAATTCATACCATTCGGCAAGATTGCCGTTTTCAGTATAATTTTTACTGTTTAATTCAGAATTATTTTCTTCATCATCCAAATCGTCTGATTCCAAGAAAACCGACCATTTTTTACTTTTCTTGATTAGTTCAATAACATTTGGCGGAAATATTTTTGAGAAATCTATATCTCCGTCTTCTAAATCCATATTTTCATCAAAATTTAGCTGATTGCTTCCTACGCCGCTTGTCAATAACAAATACAAAAAATTTAGCGTTAAAACATTTCCTTCAAAACGCTCCGAATCACTAAGTTGAGCGTAGAAATCTGAAGAGGAAAGAAATTGAAACCAATATTCATTTTTAGCAAAACGAGTTTTGAAATCGCTCACAAAAAATCTTTCGGGAACTTTGTCGAGGTCTTTTGTTTTGTCGAGATGTTTGATGAAGTCGTCAACAAACTTTTTAACTTCTTTTTTCTCTGCCTCGCTGACTGTTTCTTGTGCGTTGACGTTTGATTGAATTGCCGCAAAAGCAATTACGAGAAAAGTGAAAAGTCGGACGATTGATTTCATCATTTGAAAACCTCTTGATTGAAATTTAACTCTAATCAGCGATGAAAGCAAATAATTTTCTATTCAGGAACGTATTCCGAGAGTTTATCGGCAAGTTGCGCGGATAAATCAACGGCGGCTTGCGTGGCGGATTTTTCGTCGTTTCCGACGGAAGTCATCACACGCACCATTGCGCCGTCTGAGCGGCGGCGCGTAACGCTGTCGAAAATTGTGTTGAATTTATCGCGGTATTCGCTCGGTTCGATGCGCCCGCGACCTTGATACCAGTAAATCATTATTTCGTTATAAACGCCGTTTTCGATGCGGTAACGATTGGCTTTAAAAGTTTTTCCGCTTGGCGTTTTAATTTCGATAATTTCCGGCTCACGCATCACCCAACCTGCGCCCGGCAGACAATTTTGCGGTGAATGATAAGTCGCGCCCGTGCGTTGCGAAGCGTAATAACCGACGTAAATATTTGCCAGACGATTGTCAGCCGAAAGATATTCACGCATCGTGTAATCCGAAACGCGCAAAACGCTTTCCGTCGCTTCGCCAAAACGAATCTCACCGCCTTTCTGTCGCCAATCGCCAAGCGTTTGCGTCAATTCCGACAAAGATTTTCGCGCAATTTCAGCTTCACCGCGCCGCTCGAACCAATTTATGAAAACGCCGCCGATTATCAGCACGGCAATCAATAGAAATGTTTTAGAAGAGGATAAAAGGAGAAGAGGAGAAAAAGAGATTTTTTCCGCTTCCGGCGAACTTTGAACCTTGAACTTTGAACTTTGAACTTTTTTAAGAACAAAATTCAAACCAATCAAAATGCCGAGCGCGACAACATAAACCAACCAGCCCGAAGCGTCGTGCCAAGTGCTTTCGGTCGCTTGTTTGCCGTAATGATAAGTTAAAATTCCGGTTGCCGTAACTCTTGCGGCATTCGTCAAAACCGCAATCGGAATTGCCGCCGACATCAAAATTACAGCTCGCCAGAAATCGAAATTTTTGAAATATGAAAACCAGCCTTTTTCCGCATCGTGTTCGTTTTCGCGTGTGAAATATGCCAACACGAGCGCAAGCGTTACGAGCGTCATCAGCGAACGAATGCCGCTACACGCTTCGACGACTTCGAGCGCGATAATCTGCGTCGCGCCGTTCGGCAAAATCTCGATGACATTGCCTTTTCTGACCGTCGGAACTTCAAAAAGACGAATTCCCCAAACCGCCGCTTGCGAAGCCCAAATCTGCAAGGGAAACGCAATTTTATTAAAAATTATCTGCGGAATCGGAATCGAAAGAAGTAATAAAACAAATGGCACAACCAATAATTGCAAAATCTTCGCGCCGAAAAAATAAACCACAATTCCGACAAGCATCAACACAAAAGAAATTCTCTGCGTAAAAAGCTCCGCGCCCAAACTTCCGCCCAAAAGCATCAGCAAAGCGAAAATTATAATCCCGACACCGAGCCAAATATTTCGGTTTTCAAACGATTTTTTCAGTTCGTCCGCTTGCGCCCAAACGATAAAACCAATCACAAACGGAATCAAAAGCCCGTGCGAATAATTTTCGTCCGTCCACCAATCTCTGCCCAATTTCGACAACGCATTCGCATACAAAAACGCCAACGCCGCGACAATTAACAGCGGTTTCCACAGATCTTTGAAATTTGTTTCAGACGAATTCATAGACAAATCAAAAAATAGAAAAGATTTAATGAACGGTTTTTCCCAATTCGCTGAACATTTCAGCAAATACTTTTCTTAAATTTCTCTGCGAACTCTGCGCCTCTGCGTGAAAATCAGTTTTATCTCACGCAGAAACGCAGAGTTCGCAGAGAAAACGCCAAAATAAACCCATTAACTTCCCTCGATCTCCTTCTAATTTTTTCCGATTCAAAATAAAATCAGCTAATTTTCTCAAAATATCGAGATCGCGGTCAATTTTTTCTAAAACTTCAATGGCTTCTGTATAAACTTTTCTCGCCAATTCGCTACTTTTTTCGATTCCGTAAAGGCTCGGATAAGTTGCTTTTTCCGCTTGCAAATCCTTTCCGGCGGTTTTCCCTAAAACTTCCGTTGTTTGCGTTTCGTCGAGCAAATCGTCGGTAATTTGAAACAGCAAACCTAATTTTTCAGCGTAAATCGTTACGGCTTCGAGTTCTTTTTCCGACGCTTCGGCGATAATCGCGCCGCTTCGTGCCGAAACTGAAATCATCGCGCCGGTTTTGTTATGATGGATTTTCTCAAGTTCTTCAATCGAAACCTTTACGCCTTCAGAATCCAAATCGAGTTGCTGTCCGTCAACCATTTTCGCGGCTGATTCAGAAAGCTCTAAAATCAATCTGACCTTGATTTTATCGGATAAATCCGCATCTTCGGCAATTGCTCGAAAAGCCAAAGACTGCAAAACATCGCCCGCCAAAATCGCCGTCGCTTCGTCAAATTTTTTATGACAAGTTAAACGCCCGCGCCGCAAATCGTCGTCGTCCATCGCCGGTAAATCGTCGTGAATCAGCGAATATGTATGAATCATTTCAATCGCCGCCGCCGTTTTTAATAAAATCTTTTCATCTGCGCTAAACGCTTTCCCGACTGCTAATACGAGCGCAGGACGAAACCGTTTGCCGCCCGCAAAAACGCTCCAACGAACCGCTTTGTAAAGACGTTTCGGTTCGATATTTTCAGACGGAATTAATTTATCTAATTCTTCATCAATGTTTTGAGCGCAACGGCTAAAGAAAAAATTCAAGCTATTCATTTTCTAAAATCTTCCGCAAATCGTCTTCATTCAATTTATAAACTTCATTGCAAAATCCGCAGGTCATTGTCGCGCCTTTGTCTTCTTCGAGCATTGATTGAACTTCGGTTTTGCCGAGCGAAGAAATTAATTGAACGGCGCGTTCAAACGAGCAGTTGCATTCAAATCCGACTTCTTTTTCGCCTAAGATTTCGTAATCAATAATACCGAGCGTCATTTTCAGCAAATCTTCGGCGGTTGCACCGTTTCTGATTTCGTCGGTCAAAAGCGGCGCGTGAAGAATCGTGTCTTCGATCATCACAGCAATATTCGGGTTTGCCGTCGGGAGCATCTGAATCATCACGCCGCCCGCACAATGGACGAAAGGTTCTTCCGGTTGAAGCAAAACACTAAGCAAAACGGCGGACGGAATTTGTTCACTCTTCATCAAATAATCGGCAAAATCTTCGGCGATTTTTCCCGATTCAATTGAAACCGAACCGATATAAGGCTCGCGGTGCAAGCCGATTTCAAAACCAGATTCGCGGATAACATAAAACATTCCTTTGCTGACGATTCCGGCGACATCAAAACTTCCGTCCGATGTTTGCGGCAAATCGGCAAGCGGATTTTTTACATAACCGCGCACTTTTCCTGCCGACAATGTTTCGGCGATGATGCCTTCGATTTCGCCTTCGGC
>CALMEH010000475.1 GCA_937863115.1 uncultured Acidobacteriota bacterium | reverse complement strand
TAACCTGTCCGAATCGAAGTTTTTCCATTCCCAAACGGGTCCCAAGCCAAACCGATACGCGGCGCGAAATCGGTCTTTGGAGCATTCACGACAAATTTTCCATATGGTGAAACCAAAGGCACACAACCGTTTGGACCTGTTTGATAATTTTGGGAATTTACAATCAAACCGTTACAGAAATTTCCCGTGCCGACAACGCGGTTGCCCGCACCCGTAACTTGCGGTGCGGCAGAAGCATTGAAAAGTTCGGGAACAAAATTAGACAAACGCTCATTTTTGTCATATGGCGAACCGAAGAACGAATAGCGAACGCCGATATACAAAGTCAGATTACGGCGAAAACGCCATTCGTCTTGAGCATAGCCTTCAAAGGTTTTTTGCCGTAAATCCGCCGTATAATCAAAACGTGCTTGTGTAAATGTGGCGTTTGTTCCTTGAAGAAAATTTGCCCATTGTTGGCGTATCGTATTAAGTGTGCTTGTCGTGCCGGTAACAACAACGGCAGTTGCGCCGGGTGTATTGAAACCGCTGTATTGTCCTTCGTTCACACCTGCCAGCGCATTTTCGGTTTTGCGGTAAAGGGAAGCAACGACACCAAATTTAAAATTGTGGTCTCCGACAATCGACGTCGCATTGCCATCAAAATTTTGTTTCCACGAAAAATTATCGTAAGGACCGAAACTTTGCAGACCGCTGAAACCTGTTCCCAACAAAGTCGGCACACGATCACGCTGAACGGCATACGGCAAAGGCGGCGTAATCGGCGAATTGGCTAATGCCAATGTGCCGACATTTTCGCTCAAAATCGCACCGTAACCGTAGGTGTATCGTCCAACTAAGGTAATATTCGAGCCGACAATATAAGTTGATTGGAAAGTGTGCGTTCTGCCCGGCGAATTGGTTGACGTTGTTGAAACGCCCGGCAATTGTGAGCCAGAAGAAAACAGCGCGTTGGCATCAATCGTCGGGATTTTGTCGTTTTGGAAGCGATAATAAACCGACCAATTATCCGAAAAACTCGTGTCGAGCTTGAAGATTTCCTGACGGAATTTTGAAACATTCCGCGTCGGGAAACTCAAACCGTAAGGGCTGGCGGTGGTAATTACATTCGGTTGTGGAAGTTGATTCCAAATAAATGCTAAATATTGCGCTGAAACCGGATTTATCGGGCGCACAGTCGAAATCGGTGTGTTCGCCGGCAAAACCAATGTGCAAGTAGTTCCCGTTGCTTGTAAGCAGACCGGCGCGGAGAAAATTCCGTTTCTCAAATTGGTGTCCGGCACGGTTGAAGTCAATGACGGATAACGAATGTCGCGGCGAAGTTCCGAAGAGAAGAAAAAGAAGGTTTTTTCATATTTTCTGAACATTCCTTCGCTCGGATCGCGTTCGCCGAAATTGAAGAAATAAACCGGACCGCCGATAACGCCACCGAAATTATTGTAACGAAACGGAGCGCGAATTGCTTCACCATCTTCATCTACCCCGAGCGGTCGAGTTTGATTATCAAAATAGCGGTTAGCATTCAATTTTTCGTTGCGGACGAATTCAAATAATGAACCTCTGAATTGATTCGTGCCGCTTCGGGTTACGATATTGACTTGACCGCCACCGCTTCTGCCTGATTCCGCCGGATAGAGCGAACGCAGAACGCGAAATTCACCGATTGAATCAACGCTTGGATAGGCTTGAATCGTCAAATTCGAGCCGCGGTCGGTAATGTCCGCGCCGTCAACCGTAAATGTGTTTTGACTTGAACGCGCTCCGTTGACCGCCAAATTGATGGTGTTTGCTTCGCCGTTCGGATTGGTTGTGCCGACATAAACTTGGTCAGCTAAGTTTGATGAAACGCCCGGTGCAAGCGCGACAAGTTGGACAAAATTGCGATTATTAATCGGAATTTCACGAACTTGGTCGCCATTGATAACTGTATCCGATGTCGGCGTTGACAAATTAACAGAAACAGCTTCGGCAACCACCGTAACCGTTTCGGTAATATTTCCCGCTTGAAGCGTAACTTCAAGGGAACGGCGCGATCCGACATCAACCTTGACACTCGTGTTCACGGATT
>CALMEH010000474.1 GCA_937863115.1 uncultured Acidobacteriota bacterium | reverse complement strand
AAATGGCGTGGTTGTGGATGGCTTCGGTTTCAGATTCGGAAGAGGAAAAAGCCCATCATTTACAGAAGGTTTTGAGCATTAATCCCGAAAACGAAACGGCGAAAGGTTTGCTCAATTCGATGCAGAAACAAAAATGCGAAGCCATTTTTGAAGACGCGCAAACATTTGCCGCCGAAGGCGCAAACGCGGAGGCACTTGATGCGCTGGAAACATATTTCGGACAATCTGCCGCAAACGAAAATGCTTGGATGTTGAAAGCGTTTTTGGTCAATTCTTTTGCAGAAAAAATGGATTGTTTCGTTCAGGTTTTGGAAATCAACCCCGAAAACTTATTGGCACGAAACAATGCCGATTATCTGCGTTCGATGCTGGAAAAAACGTCTGTGCAAGAATTTGCATCCGAAATATCACAAACAGAAGAAATCAAAGAAGAAAATGATTTTGCAATTCAATCTGCTGAAGAATCGGCGAAAGAAAGCGATTTTACAATGCAAGCGGTTGAAGAAGAATTTTCATCAGAAGCAATGCCATCGGATGAATTCCACGCTACATCCGAAGAAAATGTGGCTGAAGATGTTATCCCCGAATTTACCACATATCAGGACTATTCGCACGAAGAAGCACAAGCAGAATACGACGAAATGGAATTGAAATTCGACGAATTGCAAAGTGAAAACGACACGCCGCAAACATTGGAATTTGAAGATTCGCCAGCCCCTGAAGATCCGGTATATCAATCAGAAGAAGTAGAATTTGAAATGCCCACCGAAAACTCCTTTGAATCCCACGAAAAAGGTTATGGGTTTTATCAGGAGGAAGCAAAGGAAGAAGAAAAAGTCGAAGAAACAATCGTAGAACAACCTGCACCGCATAGCCTTTTCGATGTGCCACAAAACAATTCATTTGTTGATTATGAAAGCAAAACCGAAACTTATAATCTGCCGGAATTAACCCAAGATTATGCTTTTAATCAACCTGCCGCTGAATCCGATTACGAAAGCAAACCTGCAGAAGTTTATATAAACCAAGAAAACGAAGCTGCCACTGCCGAAAATAATTATTCACATCTATTTGAAACGCAAGAAGATGAAACGCCGACGATGATTAGTTCTGAAGTGCAGGACGAATTGCCCGAAACATCTTTTGAAGCCGCAGAAGAAGGATTTGAAAGCGTGGAAGTTTCAACCACGCCGCAAATCGAAATGATGACTTGCGTTTTTTGCAATGCCACGAATGACGCTCACGCTCTGATGTGTTTTTCGTGCCGCGCCTGTTTAACGCTGGCTGATTTGGAAATGATTTTGACAAATCAGGAAGCCGACAAAGAAATTATCGGCAACGCCGTCAGCGAATTGGAAGCCGCCCGCGAAAACCGCGCATTGAACGCTGATGAACTCAAACAAATCGCGCTCGGATATTTGAACGTCGGCAATTTGTCGAGAGGTTTGCAATATTTAACCGAAGCCGTTAAATCAAATCCCGACGATTTTGTTTTGAGCGGTCAAATCAACAGTCTGAAAATTCGCCAAGCAGACATCGAAAAGCAAAATGCCGCACAAGAAGGAATGCCGAAAAACCTGACGATTCTCGTAGTTGACGATTCGGCAACGGTTCGCAAACTGATTTCGGGCAAACTCGAAAAAACAGGACACGCAGTTGTCAGCGCGATTGACGGCATTGACGCACTTGAAAAAATCAAAGATATGGTGCCTGATTTAGTTCTGCTCGATATTAATATGCCCCGCATGGACGGTTATCAAGTTTGCAAAATGATTCGCTCAAACGATGCCACGAAAGATGTTCCGGTCGTGATGATTTCCGGAAAAGACGGATTTTTCGACAAAGTTCGCGGACGTATGGCTGGCACAACCGGTTATATTACAAAACCCTTCGGACCCGAAACTTTAATGAAAACGGTTGAAACTTACATTGTTTAGAAGTTCAAAGTTCAAAGTTTCAAGTTTAAAGATAAAATCCGCATTGAACTTTGAATCTGAAACTACCAAAATTATGAACAATCTGCCCGAGCTAAATCTGTCAGAAAAAACCTCAAATCCGATTGGTGAAAAGTTTGTCGTCTTTACATTGGGCGATGAACTTTTCGCCGTTTCTGCCGGCAAGGTTTCGGAAGTTGCCTCGCCGCTTTCGATAACTACTTTGCCGACTTCTCCTGAATGGCTATTTGGCATTACAAATCTGCGCGGCGAAATCGTTTCAATCATCAATTTACCGAAACTTTGGAAAATCGAAATTCCGGTCAGTTTCGCCAAACCCAAACTACTCATCTTTCGCACAAAAACCGGCACTATTGCCATTGCCACCGACCGTATTAACGAAATTATCAATCTCGGTGAAGACACTATAATCCCCAACGAAGAAAATTCTCACTTCTACGCTCAAGCAACTTTTGAAACAAAAACTGTAAATTTGATTAATTCCGAAAATCTTTTTTCAAAAATCGCTCCGTTTTAATTTTAAATAAATAGCAATTCCACATTCCACATTCCCAATCCCCAAATAAAATATGTCTCAATTTTCTTCAAATTCTTGGCTTAATTCGCTCAAAGGAAAGATTTGGCTGGCAACGAGCGCACTTGCTTTGTTTATTTGCGTTTTCGGGCTTATTTCCTATATTATCGTATCTCTTTTAACAGATGACCCGTTTTATGCGGTGTTTATTCCGTTTATTTTTTTGGCATTCACGGTAATGGTTTTCGGCTGGTGGTTGGCGAATGAAGTCATCTATCCGATTGAAAAAATTACGCTTCTGGCTAAAAGTATGGAGCGCGGCACAACAACTTCCCTGCCTAAAACTCTGGGCGCAACGGAAGCCGACGAGCTTCTGCAAACTTTATACAGAAACGATCGGCAAATGCGCGTCTTGGTGAATTTAATGGACGAAGTTGCCGCCGGAAACTTGAATGTCGCGCTAGCACCACTTCAAAATTCCGACCGTTTAACGAATTCGTTTCAACAACTTCTCGCTAAAGTTACCGAATCAATCCACGCTAAACAAGAACTCGAAAAACTTAAAACATCTGTCAATCTTTTGACAGCGGAAGTTGCCGAAATTGAACGCGGAAAATTGCTTTCGGAAATTTCAACCGATTCGGCGGCAACGAAAAAAATTGCTGAAACTGTAAAATATTTATCACATAACTTAAATGAAATTGCCGCGCAAGTGAAATCCGAATCAATTTTTGCAAAACAATCTGCAGATGAAATTCAAAAAGCCGTCAGCTCAATTGTTCAACAGGACGAAACTCGTGTGCAGGAACTCACACAAGCTGCACTAACGCTTAAACAAACACCGCAAGGCATCCAGCAAATTGCCGAAAATCTTGTTTCGGCAACCGAATCAGCGAATCAGTCAATCGAAAAAGCTCGTAGCGGCGCGTTTTCAGCGCAAGAAAATCTTGCTGCCGTCAATCGGATTCGCAAACAAATTCAGGAAGCCATCAAGCGCATTCTCAAACTTCAAGAAAGTTCGCGCGAATTCGCCAAAATCGGTAAAGCAATCGGCGATTTGGCTCATCGCACAAATTTGATTGCACTGAACGCCTCAATTCAAGCGAATGATGATGCCGGAACAAGCGGAATGCGCGTAATTGTTGAAGAAATAGAACGTCTGGCAGAACGCTCAAATGGTTTGTGCGGACAAATTTCATTACTTGAAAAAACTGTTTCGGCTGAAATTGCCCAAACCGAAAGCAATCTGCAAACAACCTTCGGCGAAGCCGCAAATCTTTCAAAATTTGCGATTGAAACGAGCAACTCTTTAAGCGAGCTCGAAAAAAATACCGCGACATTTGTGCGCCTACAAAACAAACAAGTCGCTTCAGCGCAAGATCAATCTGCCGAAGCCGAACGCGCTTTCGTGATGTTTATCGAATCCATCGGCGAAACGGAGGAATCAATTAGGAAATTGAAAAAATCGGGCGCAAATGTTGCTGATATTTCAAAAACGATGGGAAACTTGTTGGTTTCCGTGTCCGGTTTTGACACCGTTTCCAAACAAAACAGGCACGCCTTACCAAATATTTCAAACAAAATTTCCGCCATGGCGAATGAGGAGAAAATCTAATGCAAATAAACTCAATTTGGGACCCAATCGTTAAATTCGTTTCCGCGCTCGCAATTTTGCTCTCGATTGTTGCGGCAGTTGCAGCTTGCACATCTTTTTTCGGTTGGTCGGAAAAGCGTTTCGGCGTAGTTGCCATAGCAATTATATTTGCCGCAGGTTTGACCGTTTTTTCGATTATCGAACTTATTTTCACCGAACTTTCTTTGAAACGCGAACGTCGGCAAGCAATCGAAATCGCCACCAAATTAGCCAACGGCGAATTTTTTGACGAAGACGTTGACGAACGAAGTGAACTTCTTTCAACGCTCAAACAAATTGCTGAATACCGCAAAAACAGATCGGCGATATTGGAAAAAATCGCGGCGGGCAATCTGGCGGAAGATGTCGAATTGACTTCAGAATTTGATGCTGTTGGGAAAACTTATCAAAATGCCGTTGAAAAATTGCGTTTGAGTGTGCAAACCCAAGAAGCCCGCGACCAACTGCAATCCAGCGTTTTGAAACTTCTCGGCGAAGTCCGTGAAGTTGCCGCCGGAGATTTAACCGTGCAAGCGCAAGTTTCGCCTGAAATGACCGGCGCAATCGCCGAAGCGTTTAATTCAATGACTGTTAATTTCCGCACACTGATTTCACAAGTAAAAGATGTTACATTTCAAGTCGGCGCATCGGCAAATTCGGTCAACGACACGACCGAACAACTTGCACGCGGCTCGGAAGCGCAAGCCGCGCAGATTTCGCGCACGACATCCGCCGTTTCACAGATGACTTTGCAAATTCAAGAAGTTTCTCAAAATGCTTCCCTTTCGGCGCAAGTTGCGGGCGATTCGTTGGGCAATGCGCGTTATGGAACGCAAGCCGTTCAGGATAATATTAACGCGATGAACGCAATTCGCAAGCAAGTGCAGGAAACTGCCAAACGCATCAAACGGCTCGGCGAACGCTCTCAGGAAATCAGCCAAATCGTTGAATTGATTGACGATCTTTCAAACC
>CALMEH010000473.1 GCA_937863115.1 uncultured Acidobacteriota bacterium | reverse complement strand
TTGAAGCAAAAGAAGCGAATTTTCAGCAACTTACGAACACGAAAGGAGATAATACAATGACACAAGTTAGAGAATTAAATTATATCGCAGAAGAAGCGGTAGAAATGCCGAACAATGTTTTGAATTTTACGACAACACTTAAAGAATTGCGTAAAAATGTTGATCCGAATTTGGTCAAACAGCGTGAAGGTTGGCGCGATAGAAACGGTAACACACATTACGTTGATTATGTCGAATGGCACACGGTTGCCGACATTTTGGACGAAAACGCGCCGAATTGGTCGCATACGATCCGCGACATCAAACAAATCGGCGATATTTTCACGGTAACGGTGGCGATTACGATTGACGGCGTAACCCGCGAAGGTTTGGGAACAGGCTTTGCCGATTCGGAAATGGGCATCAAAAAAGCGGAACACGACGCGCTCAAACGTGCCGCGGTAAAATTCGGCATCGCCCGCGAACTTTACAAAAAAGAGTCGGACGTAATCGAACGCGAAGGCGCAATTCCGACTCCGACGAATGATGGCGGTTTTCCGTCAAATCCGATTGCGCGTTCGCTTTCGGATTTGGTAACGGCGAAACAACTCGGAATGATTCGCGCAATTTCACGCGAAATCGGCGTTGATGCGGACGAGGAATGCCAAACTGTAATGCAATGCAAAACCGATGAACTTTCGAAGAAAGCGGCTTCGGGCTTGATTCAGCATCTTCAGGATTTGCAAAAACAGCAAGAAATTCCGAATGTTCAACCGATGCGGCGAGCAGGTTAGTTTTATTGTCTGCGAAACATACGAAAGTAACGAAAATTAAATTATTTTTTCGCATATTTCTTATGTTTCGCAGGCGAAATCAAATTATTGAGCAATTCAAGGCTCAATAAACGAAAGATTGAGTTGTGAAGACCGTTCTGCTTTCTCCAAAAGTTTTTCTGCGTTTTTTTATTTTATTTAATTTCGTGGTATGATTTTTTGCGATTTCGGATTTTTTCTGAAATCAACTCTCCGCGAAATTTTAATTTTATAAAAAGAGGATAACTGAAATGGCAGGAAAATTTGAAATCAAAAGTTCCGCAAACGGCAAGTTTCATTTTAATTTGAAAGCCGGAAACGGACAGATAATTTTGTCGAGCGAAATGTATGAGTCGAAAGCGGCTTGTGAAAACGGCATTGCGTCAGTTCAAAAAAATGCGGCTGATGCAGGGCGTTTTGAAAAAAGAACTTCGACAAAAGGCGACCCGTATTTTGTGTTAAAAGCCGGAAACGGGCAGGAAATCGGACGAAGCGAAATGTATTCTTCCGATGCAGCATGTCAAAACGGTATTGATTCGGTGGCAACAAATGCTCCCGATGCAAAAATCGAGGACACGACCGGCGCGTAAAATTTGCAGTTTAAATTTTAGAGCGAGTTCATTGAAAACCGCAAAGAAATGAAAATTTCTTTGCGGTTTTTTATTTTGTCAAAACAGTCTGCTTTTAGCGGGCTGAAAATTAAAATTTAGGAGAAATTAGATATATGTCAGAAAATGCAACAGCGGCAGAAGCAATGGCAATGCCGAAACAAGGCGAATTTTGTTGGACAGAAATCGCCACGAATAATTTGGAAGCGTGTAAATCTTTTTACGCTAATGTTTTCGGTTGGGAATTAAGCCAAAGCAAAGCAGTAGGCGAAGAGATGGAATATCAGGAATTTAACATTTCCGGCGGCTATCCGATGGGCGGAATGTTTCAAATGCAATCCGAAATGTATGGTGGAGAAATGCCGCCGCCGCATTTTGTCAGCTATGTTGCGGTCGAAAATGTGGACGACGTGGCAAGCAAAGCATTTGATTTGGGTGGCACAATTGTTTCGCCGCCGTTGGATATTCCGAATGTCGGACGATTTGCCGTAATTCAAGACCCGACGGGCGCAAGTTTTTCGATTCTTACCTTGAATGAAGGAACTATTTAATTCATTCAGAATTTGGAGAAAAAATTATGAGCGTTCCCAAAAGTCTTAACAAATTACTAGGTAAATGGCGCGGCGTTAATCGCTTGCATACAACTTGGATTAAAGAAAATCCTCTGCGTGAATCTGATTCAGAAGCGTTAATTTCTTTTTCGGCACAAGGCAAATTTTTGAAAATCGAATATGACTGGTTTTTTGAAGAAAAAAAACAAGAAGGTTTGATTTTGCTTGGTGATGAAACGGATTTAATCAAAGCATATTGGATTGATTCGTGGCATTTGGGCGATAAGTTTATGGTTTCCGAAGGAATTTCGGGCGAAAACGGGGCGATTTCGATGAAAGGTTTTTACACCGTTCCAGACAATCCCGATTGGGGTTGGCGCACCGACATTGAAACCGTTGATGAAAAATCTTTCAAAATCACGATGTTCAATGTTACGCCGGAAGGCGAAGAATCTTTAGCAGTAGAAGCAGAATACGAAAGAATATAGGAGAAAATTATGGCAGAATTTACAATACCGAAACACGGAGAAATATGTTGGCGTGAACTTAACACGCAAAATTTAGATGCGGCAAAGACGTTTTATCAAGGGCTTTTCGGCTGGAATTTAGAGCAAAGCAAAGTTTCGCCGGTGCAATATGACGAAATTCATTTTAACGGTGAAGCAGTCGGCGGAATGATGCAGATTACAAAAGAATGGGGCGAAAATTGGGAGAAAATCCCTTCGTCTTGGATGAGCTATATCGCGGTTGAAAATTGCGATGAAACTATTGAAAAAATAAAATTAAACGGCGGCGATGTTTGTATTCCGGCGTTTGATGCGCCCGGCGTTGGCAGAATGTCAGTCGTCAAAGACCCAAGCGGCGCGGCTTTTTCGATCATTCAATTTGTGCAATAAGAAAAATGTAAATAGTCGTGCAAAGTTTTTTCGGAAACACGCACGAAGCAAGTGTGTTACTTCGCAATCATTGACACACTTACTTCGTGCGTGTTTCTGCATTAGGGTTAAAATATTTATTTTTTGAAATATTTTTTTGACTTAAACAACTCGGCATTCATAAAATAAAAAAATGCCACCGCAAACTAAACGTCAGAAAGAAGTTTTGGAAATAATCACTCGTTTCATTAAAAACCGTGGGTTTAAACCTTCCTATCAGCAGATTGCGCGGGAACTCGGCGTTGCATCAAAAGGCGGTGTGGCAAAACATATTAACGCTTTGGAAGAACACGGAGAAATCACGAGGCGGCGTGAAAATGGTCATTTCGTGCTTGAATTGCGTTCCGAAAGTATGCGCGAAACGCTTACCTGCGAGATTGAATGGTTAAATATTCCAAGAGATAATAATTTGACAGAAGATTTTGAGTTTGAGCCTCTTTTTGTGCCAAGATTTATGCTCGGTTCACAGGATGATGAACGGATTCAGGCTTTTAGCATAACAGATGCCGCGATGATTGACGAACAAATCAACGAAGGCGACATCATTTTAATTGAACGTCGCGGTTACGCCCGCGATGGCGACACGGTTGTCGCTTTAGTCGAAAACAGTAATGGAGTCTGTCGAAAATATTATCGCTCAGGCGCAAAGATTGAGCTTTGCCCCGCCAATCAGCGTTTTGAATCTATCATTCTGCACGCCGACAAAATCGAAATCAAAGGCGTTCTTCACAGCCTTTTGCGTCCGGCAAGATGAGAAGCTAAGATAGAAGTTGGAAGACAGAAGTTAGATGACAGAAGTCGGAATCTGACGATGTGTGTTCATTGCTTTTTCCGACCTCTATCTTCTAACTTCTGTCTTCTGTCTTCTTAAAATTATGCCAAATACTCCAACACCTAATGCAAGTTACAGTCTGACTTTGCGCGTCAAGATTCACAATCGTCCCGGCAAATTGGGCGAGATAACAACTGCCATCGGCAAAAGCGGCGGCGACATCGAAGGGATTGATATTGTTTCGGTCGGCAAAGATTTTCTTATCCGCGACATTACGGTCAATGCTTCCAGCGAGAAGCACGACGCTGAAATTGTCGCCGCGATTAGAGATATTGACGGCGTTGAAATCGTCAACGTCTCCGATAAAACTTTCCTGATGCACCTTGGCGGCAAGATTGAAACGGTCAGCAAAGTTCCGCTCAAGACACGCTCCGATTTGTCTATGGCATACACTCCGGGCGTGGCGCGTGTCTGCGAAGCGATTGCCAAAGACCCCGAAAAAGCCTTTACCTTGACCATCAAAAAGAACACTGTCGCAGTTGTTTCCGACGGCACGGCGGTTTTGGGGTTGGGCGATATTGGTCCGGCGGCGGCGATGCCCGTGATGGAAGGAAAATGTCAGTTGTTCAAAGAGTTCGGCGGCGTTGATGCCTTTCCTATCTGTTTAAATACCAAAGACCCGCACGAGATTATCGAAACTATTAAAAATATCAGCGTTGCCTTTGGCGGCATCAATCTCGAAGACATTTCCGCGCCGCGTTGCTTCGAAATTGAAGACAGATTGAAGGAAGAACTCGACATTCCTGTCTTTCACGACGACCAACACGGGACGGCGGTTGTCGTTCTCGCGGCTTTAATTAACGCGCTCAAGATTACGGGCAAAAAGATGGAAGACATCAAGCTCGTCGTCAACGGTGTCGGCGCGGCGGGTGTTGCTTGTTCTAAGATTGTGATGGCGGCAGGTGTCAAAAACATCATCGGTTGCGACCAAACGGGCGCGATTTATGAAGGACGCAAGGAAGGAATGAACTGGGTGAAAGATTGGTATGCCAGAAACACGAATCCGAACCATGAAAAAGGCACGATTCACGATGTCATCAAAGGCGCAGACGTATTTTTCGGCTTGAGTGTTCCGGGAATCATTACTGAAGTTGACCTCAAAGCGATGGCTGAACAGCCGATTGTCTTTGCGATGGCAAATCCTACGCCTGAGATTATGCCCGAAGATGCTGAAGGCTTAGTCGCTGTTATGGCAACCGGCAGAAGCGATTATCCGAACCAGATAAATAATGTTCTTTGCTTCCCCGGCATCTTTCGCGGCGCATTAAATTGCCGTGCATCTCAAATAAACGAAGCAATGAAGCTCGCCGCCGCCAACGCGATTGCCGCAATTATTTCCGAAGACGAACTCCACCCCGA
>CALMEH010000472.1 GCA_937863115.1 uncultured Acidobacteriota bacterium | reverse complement strand
GACAAAATTATTTTCAAATTCGCGGGCAAGAAATTTTCCGCCGTGAACGTGAAGCAAAACCCGACATTTAGCAATTTTCGCGGCTTTGACGAGCATAAAATCGCGCACGATTGAAAGCGGATTAAACGCCGTATTGATATGTGCAATATCAAATTTTTCGTGGTTTATTTCTTTGCGAAATCGAAACGGCAAGCCGATTTGTCTGAAAATCCAAGTTGCACTTTGCTGTTCGCCATCGCGTCTGCCTGCGCTGAAATGCGTATAATCGAAATTGCCGCGTTCGATAATTTGACGCACAACGGTTGAAATTCCGCTGACGTTTTCGTTTTCGTCAAGACTTGGCGCGGTGATTAGAATTTTCATCAAAATTTCTTTAACTTTGCGGCAAACGAAAAGAATAACTTAAATGTTTGCCGAACAAAAGTTGCAACTGCGGCGCATTTAGCATACAAAATAAATCAGTATTAGATGAAAGCGGCAATTAAAACTGAAAAAAAATTAAAAAAAGCCGAAAATCGCGTTCCGCGTTTCGTTTTGCCGTCGGTAAAATTGCTGATTTTTGCGTTTGATGCGGCTTTGACGTTTGCTTGTTTTACGTTGGCGTTTATTTTACGCGAAGAAAAACCGATTTTTTCGGAAACGGCTTGGGCGTGGTCAAAATTTTTCGTGCCTTACGCCGGAGTCGTATTTTTTATTGTTCCGATTCAGCTTTTAATGCTTTCATATCAAAGAGTTTATCGGCTTCAAGGCGCATTTTCCTACGTTAATGAATTTATCAAAATTTTCAAAGCTGTTTCCGTTGCGTCGCTTCTGACAATTGCTTTTACATTTATGTTTCGCGGCGGTTTTGCGTTTCGTGATTTTCCATATTCGCGCGGTGTTTTCGCGTTAAATTTCGCGCTTGCCTTGCTTGCTTTTGTTGCATTTCATCTCGGTTTGCGTTTTGTCCAAACGATTTTCAGAAATCGCGGCATAAATTTGATTCCGACGCTCATTGTCGGCACGAATGCGGAAGCAAAACAAACGATTCGAGAATTAAAAGAAAGGCGCGATTTGGGATATTTGGTTGTTGGCGTTATTGAAAATGATGAATTAGGAATGATGAATGATGAATGCAAAGAGCAAAATTTATCATTTAGCGATGTTCCGATTGTTGGAAATCTCGATGAATTGTCGGACATCATCCGCGAGCTTGAAATTCAGGAAGTAATTATCACGGATAATCAGATTCAGAGCGAAAAATTGTTTGAAGCGATGATGCAAATCGGGCGCAAACAAAAGGTCGAATTTCGGCTTGCGCCGACGCTTTTTAATTCTTTGCCGCAGAAAACAAGCGTTGAACAAATCGGCGTTTTGCCGATGGTCAAACTTTTCCGCGAACCGCTTTCGGATGTCGAAAAATTTATCAAACGCGCTTCGGATATTTTGATTTCGTTGATTGCTTTGCTAATAACTTTTCCGGTTTGGCTGATTATTTCGATTTTGATAAAGCTCGATTCGCGCGGCGCGATTTTGTTCAAACAAGAGCGCGTTGGAATGGACGGACGAAAATTTCTCTGCTACAAATTTCGCACTATGAAATCGGACGCGGACGAAGAAATTCACCGCGAAGCGTATCGTAAAAATATCGAAGGAAACACGGAAGCAAACGCCGGAAACGACGAAAAACCTGTGTTTGGAAAAGTTAAAGACGATCCGCGAATTACGCGCTTCGGAAAATTTCTGCGGCGCACGAGCGTTGACGAATTACCGCAATTTCTTAATGTTCTGCGCGGCGAAATGAGCGTTGTCGGTGCGCGTCCGCCGATTCCGTATGAAGTTGCAGAATACGATTTGCACCATCGTCGTCGGCTTGATATGAAACCTGGAATTACAGGACTTTGGCAAGTTTCGGGCAGAAATCGTCTGACGTTTGAAGAAATGGTCAATATTGATATTTTCTACATCGAAAATTGGTCGCTGTGGCTCGATTTGAAAATTATTTTGCTGACTTTGCCTGCCGTTTTGCGCGGCGACGGTGCGCGTTGAAAATTGGAACAAGGAGCGGTAGCGACTTGGCAGACCACAACATTAGCCAAGTCGCTACCGCTCCTTGTTCCGATAGTTAAAGATGAATATTTCTGAAATTCTCAAAAAAGCAACTGAAATTTTGCGCGAAGGCGGAATTGTTGAAGCACGGCGCGAGGCTAATTCGTTGTTGGCGTTTGCGCTTGGGAAAGACAGAACTTTTCTAATCGCGCATTCGGAATATGAACTTTCTGATGAAGAAATATTGCGTTTTCAAGCGATTTTAGAACGCCGCAAACATCGTGAACCGTTTCAATATATCGTCGGAAAACAGGAATTTTACGGACTCGATTTTATTGTTACGAACGACGTTTTGATTCCGCGACCGGAAACGGAATTGATTGTTGAAAACGCTTTGGAGATGTTGAAAACAGCAGAAAACTCACGTTTTTTGGAAATCGGCGTTGGTTCGGGTTGTATTTCGGTTTCGATTTTACACGAAGCAAAAACGGCAACGGCGATTGCAGTAGATGTTTCCGAAAAGGCTTTGCAAATTGCCTTGAAAAATGCGGACAAGCATCAGGTTTCGGACAGATTGGAATTGAAAATTTCAAATATTTTCAGCGAAATCAAAACAGAAAAATTTGATTTAATCGTTTCAAATCCGCCGTATATTGATGAAAGAGATTTTGCGAAATTACAGCCTGAAGTGCGTGATTTTGAACCGGAATTTGCGCTGACCGATGGCGAAAATGGGCTTTCGATTATCGAAAAAATCATCAAAGACGCGCCGCAATTTTTAAAATCCAAAGGCTTTTTGCTAATCGAAATCGGTTTTAATCAATCAGATGAAGTTCGCAAAATATGTTCGCCCGAAGTTTGGCAATCAATTGAGTTTCTTTCCGATTTACAAGGCATTCCACGAACGCTCAAAGCTCGCTTAAGTAAAAAAAGTAAAAAGTAAGAAGTAAAAAGTAAAAATGAAATCTGATTCTTAATTTTTTCACTTTTCACTTTTCACTTTTTACTTTTTACTTCTGAAAGATTTTACTTTTTACTTCCCTTGTGGCGCGATTTTTGCTATATTTCATATACATCAAAAAAACGATTTATTTTGATACATTTTCAGAATTAAATTTTAATGAGGTGAAATTATGAGATACGAAAACGAAAGAGAAGAAGCGAGCGCAACAACAAAATTGACATATTTAATCATCGGCGGCGGAATCGGCGCGATTTTGGCGTTGCTTTTTGCACCGAAATCGGGCGAAGAATTACGCGGCGATATTGCTGACGCAACTCGTAAGGGCATCGAAAAAAGCAAGGAAGCGGCTTTGGTTGCCAAAGAACGCGCCGGCGAATATTACGAAGTCAGCCGCGAAAAAGCGGGCGAATATTATCAAGCGGCACAAGAAAAAGCAGGTGAACTAAAACACGCTGCGCAAGAAAAAGCGGGTGAATTGAAAGAACGCGCCGGTGAATTGACCGAAAAAGCGAAGGAAGCCGTGGCTAACACGAAAAATCCTTTTTCAGCCGCGATTGAAGCCGGAAAAGAAGCCTACGTTGAAGAAAAACGCCGCAACGAATCGAAAGCAATCACCGAAGGTCGTCCGAGCTATCCGGTCGGCGATAAAGAAAGCGAAGGATAGAGGAATTTAGAATTTAGGATTCAACATTAAAGATAAATCCTAAGTCTTAAACCCTAAATCCTAAATCGAAATATGGAAGCAAATAATCCACAGTTTTGGATGATGATTGCGTCAATTGTCATTGCGATATGCTTTATTGTGATGGCGATTGCGTTGATTGTTATTGCAGTAATTATTAAAAGAATCGTCGGCACGGTTAATCGTTTGGAAGAAAAAGTCGAGCCTTTGATTAAGCAAGTCAATGCGATAAGCGTTCAAGGCAAAGAAATTTCCGTGCAGTTTAATGAAATTTCGGGGAATCTTTCAACCGCGACAAAATATTTTTCGGAATCGGCAGGTTTGATTAAAGAAGAAGTTGCCGAAATCAAACAGCTTGTCGGAATGACAGCGGTTGAGGCGAAAGATAAAGTTGCGCTTGTGAGCAGAACGATTGACCGAACGCAACTGCAAGTTGTAACTACGACCGATTATATTCAAACGAAAGTAGTTGAACCGGCGCGTGAAATCGCCGCGATTATGGCTGGTGTGCGAAAAGGTTTGGAAGTTCTTTTTGCGCCCGCGCCGAAACGTATTGACCGCGCTTATACGGACGATGAACTTTTTATTGGCTAAAGTTCGAGTTCCAACTTCAGTTGGCTCAACCGTCAGCGAAGCGAAACGGTTGCTTTACACTGATTTTCTTGAATTTTAATCAGGCAAGAAACCGCATTGCTTCGCTCACGGTTGGAACTCAAAACGAAAAAAAGGCTTAGGAAAAATTTCCTAAGCCTTTTTTTACAAAAATCGAGTTTAGTTGTCTTTTTGATCAGTGTTCGATTTTTGGCGGTTTTGACGTTCTTGCTTGCGTTGTTCGTGGCGTTGCTTACGTTCGGCTTGCATTTTGTCGTATTCAGCGCGTTGTTCTTGAGTTAAAACGCCCAAGATTTGCTGTTTCACGCCTTCTTGCTTTTGCTTCATTTGTTCGCGGAAATTTTTGAGTTTTTCCGTTTGTTCAGCCGTGATTGTGCCGTTGCGTTTGGCTTGCATTAAACCTTTAATTTCTTCCATTTCCGTTTGATTCGGACGGTTTGCTTCCTTAATCAAACGAATTTGTTCTTTTTGCGCGTCCGTCAAATTCAATTTTTCAAGACCGCGCATCATTCCGCCGCCGCGACGATCTCTGCCGCCGCCGTTGCGTTTCATACGCTTATCGCGTTTTTCTTGCTGATTAACCGAATCTTGTTGTTGTGTGCTTGTATTTTGCGCCGAAACGAATGTGGTGAATGATACGACCGCAAATGCGGAAACAATTCCTGAAATGATTTTTCTTTTTAATGACATAGTTTTACCTCTAAATAAATTTTAATTTTGTGTCGAGCTTTCGCTGTTCACTTATTTTGACGCAGAATAGTTTGATTTAGTCTAAGCATTTTTGTAAAGAAATGTAAAACTTCACCGTAGAGCTGTAGAGAGACACAGAGAAAATATAAAAAAACTTTGTGTCTTTGCGGTGGGAAAAATCTTAATTGCGCTTAACATTTGCATTATAAAGGGCTAAAATGCGAAATTTAGTAGTAACGAATTGAAAAAATGAGATTTTTATCCGAAATAAATTTACCTGCCGATTTGCGGCAATTAAAAATTGAAGATTTGCAGGAAGTTGCCGACGAAGTTCGGGCTTTTATGCTCGAAACTTGTTCGCGTGTCGGTGGACACACGGGCGCGAGTTTGGGCGCGGTCGAACTTGCCGTGGCGATGCACTATGTTTTCGATACGCCGAACGATAAATTGGTTTGGGACGTTGGGCATCAGTCATATGCACACAAGATTTTGACAGGCAGACGCGACCAACTTCATACGATTAAACAATACGGCGGACTTTCGGGGTTTTTGAAGCGCGACGAATCCGAATACGACACTTTCGGCGCGGGACACGCTTCGACTTCCTTGAGTGCCGCACTCGGAATGGCGATTGCGCGAGATAGAAAACAGGAAGATTTTCACGTTTGCGCTCTGATTGGCGATTCGAGTTTGGCGGGCGGAATGGCGATGGAAGCGATAAATCAAGCCGGACATTTGAAATCGCGTCTGATTGTTTTGTTAAATGATAACGAAATGTCAATCGCTCCGGCGGTTGGCGGTTTGGCGCGATATTTGAATCGAATTAAAGGCGCACAAAGTTATCAACATTTCAAAGAAGAACTGGGCGACGCGCTCGAAAGCGTTCCGGGGTTTGGCGAACGCCTTAGAAGTATGGCGAAATCGGTCAAAGATGCGATTGCGGCGGCAGTTTTGCCCGGCGCGTTGGTTAATGAACTCGGTTTTAAATATATCGGTTACGTTGACGGACATAATGTTCCGATGCTCGTTAAAGCTCTGGAAGAAGCGAAAAAGATTGATGACGGACCTGTTATCGTTCACGCTTTGACGACGAAAGGCAAAGGTTTTCCGAATCCCGAAAAAAATTATTACGCCTATCACGCAACCGGACCATTTGATTTAAAAACAGGACTTTCGCCGAAATCGAACAAAGTTTCGCCGCCGTCTTACACCGAAGTTTTCGGCAAAACCATGTGCGAATTGATGAGAACGGACGAAAAAATCATCGCGCTGACTGCCGCAATGCCGGACGGGACGGGAATTGATTACGTTTTGAAAGAATTTCCCGAACGCGCTTTTGATGTCGGAATTGCCGAACAACACGCCGTTACGTTTTGCGCGGGAATGGACTGATGCCCGCCGCAAATCAAGGAAAAAAGGC
>CALMEH010000471.1 GCA_937863115.1 uncultured Acidobacteriota bacterium | reverse complement strand
CTTATGTTGCCGCCGGTTCACCGAACGGCGCATTAAACGCCGGAAGCACGGCGCGTGAACGCGGAATCGGTCGAGCCTTCGGATTTTTGAATACGACAACGGGCAGACTTGATTTGAATTTGGCAAACGCAAGCGGTGCGGTCATCGGTTTTGAAGCGCGTGTGCCGATTCTCGGTTTCAATGTTCCCGAAGCTCTGATGTTACGTTCAAACGGTTATTCCGACTACAACGGCGCACAATTCAGCTTGACGAAACGCCTTTCGGACGGCTTGCAATACAATGTTTCTTACACTTTCTCGAAATCTATTGATGTGATGTCAAGCGATCCGGGAAGCACCGCCGGCGGCGGCAAGTCCGACGTTCCGAATACCGGATTTATCGCACAAGGTGATGCACGAAACACGGATAACAATCACGGACTTTCGGATTTTGACCGGACGCATCGGTTTAGTTTGAGCTTTTTGTATGAAATTCCCAATTTTGGTTCAAACAGCCGTCTTTTGAATGGTTGGCAGGTTTCCGGTTTTGCCCAAGTTCAGTCGGGAACGCCGTTCACGGTTTTTGCTTCCGAACCGGAACTAGGCAACGCTTCGCAGTATAACGATCTTGTTCGCGGTTCCGGCGGAATTTATCGTTTGGGCTTCGGTCGTCCGAATATCAACTGCACAAGTGAACAAGCACTTCTCGGCTTTAGCGGTAATTCGGCTGTAATTAACCGCAGTTGCTTCTCATCGCCGCAAGGCGGTTTCGGCAACTTGGGAAGAAATACGTTTCGCGGTCCGGTGCAAAAACGATTCGATATTAGTTTCGTAAAATCCACGAGAATTAATGAACGAATGAATCTTGATGTCGGCTTCGACATTTTCAATTTGTTCAATACGACAAACTTTGCGAATCCGACCAGCGATTTGCAAGACACATCGGACTTCGGCAGAATCACCAATACTGTCGGTGGTTCGCGTGTCGGACAGTTTAGAGTAAAATTCAGCTTCTAAAAAATCTGACGATGAGACGAAGCGACGAAGCGACGGAGAGAAAATTATAAATCTCTCCGTCGCTTCGTCGCTTCGTCTCATCGTCCTTTAAATGATAATCTGTTCTTCTCATTATGGCTAAAGTGAAATGTCCGACTTGCGGAAAAGAAACCGAATACAGCACCGAAAACGAATTTCGTCCGTTTTGTTCCGAGCGTTGCAAACTGCTTGATTTCGGCGCGTGGACTGATGAAGAATTTGCCTTGCCGACCGAAGAAACGGATTTGAGCGAAGAAGATTTCGAGAAAATCGAACGCGCTTTGAAGGAGAAGGAAAATTTATGAATTTATTACTTTTTGATGTGTCGCCGATTTCAAGTCCGGCTTTTATTTTTGTCGGAATTGCAATTCTTTTTATCGGTTTGGCAGTTGCTGTAATCGTCTTTAAAATGCTGAAAAAGACTGTTAAAATGGCGGTCAGAATGGCGATTGTTGCCGCGATTTTGATTGCCGCACTCATCGGCACGATTGCCTTTTTTGTGATTGGCGGAGGCACACCCAAACGACCTGAAAGAAATTATACGCCCACACCGAACAAAACGCGCTAAATTCCAAGTCAATGCTTCTCAAAGTCAAAAAATTCTTTGCCCGCTACCGTTATCTTTCGGGCAACGTCTTTGCTTTGAGCCTTGTTTCACTGCTCAACGATACTTCGAGCGAAATAATTTACCCACTTTTGCCGACATTTTTGGCTTTAACGCTCGGCGCATCGCCATTTTATATCGGCGTTATCGAAGGCGTTGCCGAATCGGTCGCGTCCGTTTTAAAACTTTTTTCGGGTTATCTGAGCGATAAATTCGATAAACGCAAATTTCCCGTCTTTCTCGGCTATGCGCTTTCGAGCGTTGTTCGCCCGCTTCTCGCATTTGTCGGAAGCTGGCAAGCGGTTTTCGCCGTGCGCCTCACAGACCGCATTGGCAAAGGTATTCGCGGTGCGCCGCGTGATGCGATTTTGGCGGATTCCGTCGCGCCCGAAAAACGCGGATTAGCTTTCGGATTCAATCGCGCCGCCGATCATTTAGGCGCGGTCATCGGACCGATTATTGCCTTTATTCTGCTTTCATATCTCGCCCAAAACCCTGAAAAGCCAACAGCGCAAGATTACAGCCAAGTCTTTCTTTTCGCTTCGATTCCCGTTGTTTTAGGATTATTCGTCATCATCTTTTTCGTCAAAGAAGAAAAACGCGAACCGCACGAAACGCAAGAAAAGCTCACGCCGATAAAACTTTCTTTGAACGAATTTGACGGAAATTTCAAACGGTTTTTAATCACAATCGCGCTTTTTACGCTCTCAAATTCAACCGACGCATTTTTGCTTCTCCGCGCCGAACAATCGGGAGTTGCGCCCGCCGTTTTGCCGCTTTTGTGGATGACATTGCATTTCAGCAAAGTAATTTTCTCGCTCATCGGCGGCGATTTGTCCGACAAATTCGGACGCAAAACGCTGATTTTTACAGGCTGGATTATTTATGCTTTGGTTTATGGAGGATTTGCTTTCGTCAACTCAGCGTGGCAGGCGGGGGTTTTGTTTATAATTTACGGCATCTATTTCGGGCTGACCGAAGGCGTGGAAAAAGCTCTCGTTGCAGACCTCGTATCAAAAGAAAAACGCGGCACGGCTTACGGATTTTACAATCTCGCCTTTTCAATTACAGTCTTGCCCGCGTCAATAATTTTCGGCGCACTTTGGACATATTACGGCGCAAGCACCGCATTTTTATTCAGCGCGATTATTTCAATCTGCGCGGCGATTTTGCTTTTGTCCGTGCAAACAAAAAATTCTATACAACCACAATAAAAGTTTGAGATAATCAATTTATGGATGAATTTGATTATGATGACGATGTTGAATTAACCAAACCGTTGGATGAACGCTTTGTAATTTTGGGATTGTCGTTGCTTATTGCAAGCTTGATTATCATTCCGTTTGTAGAAAATCAATTCCTAAAATATATTGGATTTCTGTTCCTTATTTCATCTTTTTTTGTTATGACAAAGAAAAAATTAGTTTAAAATAATCACTTCCAATTTTTCTCTTTCTTAAATCTTTTAACAACCATTTCGCGCCGCATTTTGGGCAGGTGATCAATAAAAAGTTTGCCGTCGCAATGGTCGGTTTCGTGCATAAATGCGCGGGCGGCATAACCTTCGGCTTCGCGCTCGAACCATTCGCCTTTTTCGTCTTGGGCGCGTAGCGTTGCTTTCATCGGGCGCACGACGACAGCCGGAACTTTGCCGACTGAAAGACAGCCTTCCTGACTCGATTGTTCGCCGCTTGTTTCGATGATTTCGGGATTTGCGGCGATGAGTTTGATGTTTTCGCAATCCATAACGAACAGGCGCAGATTCAAGCCGATTTGCGGCGCGGCAAGCCCTACGCCTTCCGCCGCATACATCGTTTCAAACATATCTTCGCAAAGTTTCGCCAAATCTTCATCGAAATTTTCGACAGGTTTGCCGATCTCGCCAAGAACTTTTTCGGGATATTCGGTGATTTTTCTTATCATAAATCGGTTTTTGGTCTTCGGTCTTTGGTCTTTGGAAAAATCAAAAGCCAAAGACCAAAAACCAAAGACCAAAAGTTATCTCGGAATTGCACCCGAACGCGAACGGCGGCTAAAGTTACGTTTGGCGTTGAAGCCTTTTTCTTCGCGCTGCAAACATTGCCAACAGATGCTTCGTTCTTCGTTTGTCGGCGAAACGAAGGTGTTGTAGTGATCCATTTCGCGGTCGCATTCGCGGCAACGGACGGGCGTTTTTTGGATTATTTTCGGGTCTTTTTCTTCAATCATTTTACTTTTTTCTCAACAGTCGGATTTTTTCTTTGTAAAAATCTTTTTCTTCGATAATAGTGTAATTCGCTTCGATGAATTTTTCCAAAGGCTCGCAC